>CAJXXD010000067.1 GCA_913062835.1 uncultured Gammaproteobacteria bacterium | reverse complement strand
CGTGCAGGCGAAAGGCGACGCACTCGACGGTCTGTGGTTAGATGCGAAATGCCCCGTGCAGACGATTGAGAGGTGGTGTTCTGTCAACTGAAGTCTTCGGCCAAATTGTTACTCCAGAGGCCGTTTTTCCAGGCCGTGTGGTGTTTGATCAGCGCATTGTGAGCATCGAGCCTCTGCCTGATGCGCCTCGCCAGTGGATCCTGCCCGGCGCCCTCGATTGGCATAACCACGGAGGCGGTGGAGGCGATGTGATGGAAGGTGAGTCCGGTATCCGAGCGCTTGCTCGAACGCATGCGCAATTTGGGATGACCGGTTTCTTAGCGACTACAGTCACAGCCGATCAAGCTGCGATTACTCAGGCCTTGCATGCGGCGAGAGTGGTCATGGACAACCCGGGACAGGATGAGGCTCGGTGTCACGGGGTGCATTTAGAGGGGCCTTATCTGAGTCCAGGGAAATTGGGTGCACAACCGCCGATGACCCGGCCTGTGGACGCACGCGAACTGAGAGATTGGCTTCAGTTGGGTGTGATTCGGGTGATTACCTATGCGCCTGAGATGGATCCTGACTGTGTATTGCCAGATTTGGCGGATGAGTTTGGGGTGAGACTCCAGCTCGGCCATACCGCCTGTGCCTACCACGACGCCCTGATGCGATTGCAGTCGGGTCATGGCGTGACCCACCTGTACAACGCCATGAGCGGGGTGTCTCATCGCGAGCCGGGCATGGCGTTGGCCGCACTGAATCATGCCCAGTATTGTGAAATTATCTGTGACGGGGTACACGTCGAAGCCCCGGCGTTTGAGTTGGCTCGTCGGCAGATACCGAAGCTGTATGCGGTGACGGATGCGACCGCTGCCTCAGGGATGCCAGACGGTTCCTATGCCTTGGGCACCCACTCCGTGTGTAAAGTTGGGGATGCGGTACGTTTGGCGGATGGCACCTTGGCTGGCAGTGCTGCGACTGCGGTCACGGGGCTTCAAACTTTGCTGCAGTTCGGAATGGATGTGCCTGAAGTTGCAGCGATCATGGCGCAACGCCCCGCTGAGTGGCTCGGTCTGACAGATCGGGGTGCTCTCGCGCTCGGAAATTATGCGGATCTGTGGGTGTGGGATGGCCACCAGACTCAAGCCGTATGGTTAGAGGGGCGCCTGCTCTCAACCAATTCACGGTGAGCTGATACCCGTCAACTTATTGTGCTTCAAGTAGTCTGCGCGCTTCACTTTTCACCTTACATTGCGTTCTGATCAATTTTATTTAAATTTAAATGCAAATGGGTTGCATTAGTTTTTGCATTTGATACTCTGCGCGTCAGTTGATTAGAAGGAGACCCCACATGCGTTTTACGCCCGTCGTTGCAGCCGGCTTAGCCGGTCTACTGTCACTGCCCCTTCAGGCCGCCGAGGTCAATGTGTACTCAGCGCGTCAAGACAAGCTGATTGCGCCACTTCTCGAGCAGTTTGAAGAGCAAACCGGTGTCAAAGTAAATTTGATCACAGGGAAAGCCGAAGAGCTGTTGACTCGCATTAAAGCAGAGGGAGCGGCCACGCCAGCCGACCTGTTAATTACAGTCGATGCGGGCAATCTACACCGCGCTAAAGAAGCCGGCGTATTGCAGCCGATTGAGAGTAACCTGCTCGACCAGCGCATCCCTGAGCGTTTGGTGGATCCAGACAAGCAGTGGGTCGGTTTGACCGTACGTGCACGTCCCATCTTCTATGCAAAGGATCGAGTCGACCCGTCAAAGTTGTCGACCTATGAGGCACTGACAGACAGCGAGTGGAAAGGCCGTATTTGCATTCGCTCATCGAGCAATATCTACAACCAGTCGCTGGCCGCCTCAATGATTGAGGCCAACGGTGAAGCGGCGACGGAAGCTTGGGCCGAAGGCATGGTGGCCAATTTTGCGAGAAAGCCGACCGGTGGCGACACCGATCAGTTGCGAGCGGTCGCTGCCGGCCAATGCGATCTAGCGGTTTCCAACACCTACTATTTTGGCCGATTGATTGACTCGGCCAAGCCTGAAGACCGTGCCGTCGTGGATGCCTTGGCCGTTTTCTGGCCCAACCAGAATGACCGTGGTACGCACGTCAATATTTCTGGGGCGGGCTTCGTGAAACATGCGAAAAACCCTGAGCAAGCCGTCCAGTTACTGGAATTCATGGTCTCTGATGAGGCTCAGGCGTACTACGCTGAAATTAACCATGAGTATCCAGTGGTCGAGTCTGCTACTTTGTCAGACACCATCAAGTCACTGGGCACATTTAAAGCCGATGAATTGAACTTGGGTGTGTTAGGCACCAATAATTCAGCGGCAGTGAAACTCATGGACCGAGCAGGTTGGCAATAAAAAACAGTACGCCCTACAGCAGCCGTTTGGGACGGTATCGCCCAAACGGCTTTTTAATGACCACCGTCTTGGCCGCACTCTGTGTGGCCTTGCCGATTTGTGTCGTCTTGGGTTTTCTATTTGTTGGCGAGTCGGAAGCGTGGTCGCATCTGGTTGAGACTCTGCTTGCGCGCTATGCCTGGAACTCCGTCCTGTTATCCATTTTGGTGGCCTTGGGTGTCATTGCCATCGGCGTGCCCGCTGCTTGGATGATCTCGTTCTATCGGTTTCCAGGGCGTGATGTGCTGTCATGGCTGTTGCTGTTACCGCTTGCCTATCCTGCGTACATCTTGGCCTACACCTACACTGGGGTACTGGATTATGCGGGCCCGGTGCTCACCTGGATGAGATCGATCGATTCGCCACAATGGTTGATGGATCCCATTTTAAATTTGAAATCCCTGCCTGGCGCTGCATTGATGTTGTCGTTGGTGCTTTATCCCTATGTGTATCTCATGGCTCGCGCGGCCTTTTTAGATCAATCGGCCAACCTCATGGAGGCTGCTTACACCCTGGGTCAATCCCGTTGGGCAGTGTTTAGGCGCGTCGTGATCCCGATGGCGCGACCCGCCATTGCCGCCGGCACCTTGTTGGCTTTGATGGAAACGTTGGCGGATTTTGGGACGGTCCAGTTCTTTGGAGTGCAGACCTTTACCACCGGCATTGTGAGAACCTACTACGGATTTGGTGATACGACCGGTGCCGCACAACTCAGCTCCTTACTGTTGGGCTTTGTGGCGATCTTGGTGGTGATGGAGCGACTGTCTCGTCACCGCGTTCGCTATTACTCGGATCGATTGCGTCGACTGAATCAAGCCAGTCAGTATGTGACCGGTGTGCGTGCCTTGTTGCTTCAGAGTTTGTGCCTCTTACCCGTGCTATTTGGCTTTCTGATCCCGACCGCCTTGCTGGTCACTTGGACTGCTTTTTATGCCGAGTTGCAGTCTCTTTGGCAATTGACCTTAAATAGCTTTGCCTTGGCCGGTGGGTCGTCTTTAATCATCGTCACTGTGGCCCTAATGGTTGCCTACGCCAATCGTCTTCACCCCTCTCGATGGCTGTCGTATCTCACGGTGTTGGTGGGGCTCGGTTATGCTTTGCCGGGCGTGGTTATTGCCATCGGGGTACTGATCCCCTTTGCCTCCTTTGACCATTGGCTGTCAGCCCAGTTGGCCTTCCTCGGTGTGCCCCCAACGCTTTGGTTGTCAGGCAGTGTATTTGCGTTGGTATTTGCCTATTTGGTGCGCTTTTTAGCGGTGGCCAACGGCAGCATTTTCAGTGGATTGTCACGGATTCGGCCGAGCTTAGATCAGAGTGGGCGACTCCTTGGTTTGTCTCAAACCGGTGTGTTGCGAGAGATTCATGTGCCTTTGATGCGGGGCTCAGTGCTCACTGCGGTCTTGGTGTGTTTTGTCGACATCCTCAAAGAGTTGCCAGCGACCTTGATGCTCAGGCCATTTAACTTTGACACCTTGGCCATTAAAACCTATGAGCTTGCAGGCGAGGAGCGACTGATTGACGCAGCCGCTCCCTCCCTTCTCATCGTTTTGGTGGGCTTATTGCCTGTGATTTGGCTTAATCGATCCGTAAGTAAGGAATAGAGATGGACACAGAGTCCCTAGTCATCCGTGATGTGTCGCTCACTTATGAGCAGGTGCCGGTGATTCAAAATCTCTCGTTGGCATTGAAGCCTCAAGAACTGGGTTGTTTGCTTGGACCCAGTGGGTGCGGAAAATCGACTTTGCTGCGCGCAATTGCCGGTTTTCAACCGCTGAATAGCGGAGAGATTTGGCTCGACGACCACTTGCTGGCCTCGCCTAGTCACGCCACACCCCCGGAAAGCCGAGGCGTAGGCATGGTGTTTCAGGACATTGCGTTATTTCCCCATTTGAGTGTGGCTGAAAACATCGCATTTGGATTAGGCGACTGGCCGTTAGAGACACGTCAAGCTCGGGTAGACGAGTTGCTTCACCTGATCGGCCTCAGTGGCATGGAGTCTCGTTATCCTCACGAACTGTCAGGTGGGCAGCAGCAACGAATTGCTCTGGCTAGGGCCATGGCGCCGAAGCCAAAGCTTTTACTGTTGGATGAACCCTTTTCAGGCTTAGATACCGAGTTGCGCGGACGGTTGGCGAGTGAAGTGCGGACGATCTTGAAAAGCGATGGAATCTGTTCATTGCTGGTCACTCACGATCAGCGTGAAGCCTTTGATTTCGCTGATCGCATCGCGGTTATTCATGAAGGTCATATCTGTCAATTTGACACGCCGTATCAGCTCTATCACGAGCCTCATTCGCCTTTTGTGGCCCACTTTGTGGGCCCTGGCGAAATGGTCGATGCGGTCGTTGAGGGGCCGCGTTCGGTATCGAGTCCGCTCGGCGTGCTCAGCAATGATCAAGACTTGGCGTTCGCCCCTGGGACCCCGGTAAATCTGTTTTTACGACCGGATGATTTGATCCACGATGACGATTCGACCTACCAAGCAACTTTGGTGGGTAAGCATTTTCGCGGTGCGCACCATCTCTATGAAGTACGCTTAGACAATGGGGTTGTGCTTGGGTGTTTTGCGCCCTCGCACCACAATCATGCGATCGGTGAGCGGATTGGTGTGAAGTTAGATGTCGAACACTTGGTGGTCTTTCCCGCGCGCTGAGCACTGAGAGGCAATTGGCAATGGACAAAGCAGACTATGAAACCGCGCTGCACGCATTACATCACAGTCTTCGGGTCGCGCAGATTGCCATGTTTCGCCAAAAGCGCCGTGCGATCGTGGTACTCGAAGGGTTTGATGCGGCCGGCAAAGGCGGCGTGATTCGGGAATTGTCCTATGCCTGGGATCCTCGCGGGTTTGAGGTTTTCCCTATTGGCCCACCGACTGAGCGTGAGCAACACCAACCATTCTTGTGGCGATTTTGGCAGAAATTACCGGAGCCGGGGCAAATTGCGGTGTTTGATCGGTCTTGGTACGGCCGCTTGTTGGTGGAGCGGGTCGAGGGTGGCCTCTCACAAACGATGTTTGAACGGAGTGCGGCACGAATTCTAGACTTTGAGGCCCAGTTGCTCGAGGAGGGCTTCGATCTGATCAAGGTCTTTATGCGCATCGATCAAGCAACCCAGCGTCAACGTCTTCGCCGACGAGCTGAGGTTCCGGAGAAACGGTGGAAACTAACTGAGTCCGATCTTGATGCCCTGGCGCTTCATGGTGCTTACGAACAGGCCGTCGCAGACATGATTCGAGTGTGTGATCGTCCGGTTTGGCATGTGGTGGATTGCAATGACAAACGGTCGGGGCGGTTGGCGGTACTCAAGGCGATTCATGGCATGCTAATCGAGAAGGCCTCAGAGAGAACATTCAGTTTTAATCCGGGTGTTGAAGCGCGGTTAAGCGAGTTACAAGACCCAGACTATCTGCATCACGAAGGTTGATCTCGATCCCAAACTATCCAACAATGACATCAGATTGATAGTGACTGAATACACCGCAATACCGTCTCAGTCCCAGTGTTGCTAACCGGAATTTTACGTACATGCCGTCT
>CAJXXD010000066.1 GCA_913062835.1 uncultured Gammaproteobacteria bacterium | reverse complement strand
CATCGATGAAGAGCAATTGATTGCGGTTGAAAAGACCGCCATTCCAGGTCCAGGCTCGTGTGGTGGCATGTATACCGCCAACACCATGGCCAGTGCGATCGAGGCCTTGGGTCTGTCGCTGCCGAATTCATCCGCCCAAGAAGCTGTGTCTCAGGACAAGAGACACGACAGTGAGCGCGCCGGTGAAGCGGTGATGAAGTTGATTGAGATGGGACTGAAGCCCTCAGACATCGTATCGAAGAAGTCATTCGAAAACGCAATCACGATGGTCATTGCCTTGGGTGGTTCCACCAATGCCGTGCTTCACCTGATCGCCATGGCACAGTGTGCCGGTATTACCGTGACCTTAGATGATTTTACCGAGATCGGTAAGCGCGTGCCCGTCCTCGCTGACGTCAAACCATCTGGCCAATATCTGATGAGTGAACTGATTGCCATTGGCGGCATTCAGCCACTGATGAAAATGTTGCTCGACCGAGGCCTATTGCATGGCGATGTCATGACCGTCACTGGCAAAACCTTAGCGGAGAATTTGGCCGAGGTCGCACCCTATCCGGCCGGGCAGGACATCATCCGCGCATTCGACAATCCGGTGAAAAAGGACAGCCACCTTCGTATTTTGTACGGCAACCTAGCGCCTGAAGGTGCAGTAGCAAAAATCTCCGGCAAAGAAGGGCTGCAGTTCACGGGCTCTGCCATTTGCTTCAATTCCGAAGAAGAGGCCCTGCAGTCCATTCTAGATGGCAAGGTCGGCAAAGGCTCGGTCATCGTGATTCGCTATGAAGGACCTAAAGGCGGGCCTGGCATGCGTGAAATGCTTTCCCCCACCAGCGCCATTATGGGCGCAGGATTGGGCAAAGATGTCGCGCTGATCACAGACGGTCGATTCTCAGGCGGCTCGCATGGCTTTGTGATCGGTCACGTCACACCTGAAGCAGCCGTGGGCGGTCCCATCGGCCTTATCGAAGATGGCGATGTCATCACCATTGACGCCGAGACCAACCAGCTGATTGTCGATCTCACCGATGAGGTTTTGAAAGCCCGTAAAGCGGCTTGGAAAATGGAAAAAGAGCTTCCGACACGTGGCGTTTTGGCGAAGTATGCACGGCATGTGAAAAGCGCCTCTCTCGGCGCAGTCACTGACGCCGACGACTAAGCGCTGATCCGGTCCCACACCTCATAGGTGTGGGCCGGTGTTGCACCCGCTGCAGAGTGAGTTTCAGCTGCGGTCCGCTCAAACCGCTCAGGGTCTGGCGCGTCAAAGTAGGCGTCTCCGTCAGGACTTAAGGCCACCTGGGTCACATACATTCGGTCTACCAAGGGTAACGCCTCGCGATAGAGGCTGGCTCCGCCAATCAGCATCACTTCATCCACCCCATCAAGAACGGCCTGAGCCTTTGCCTTGGTAAACGCATCCGCCAAATTATGAACCACACGAACGCCAGGGGCCGACCAGTCTGTATTCGTGGTTACAACCACATTGGTTCGACCGGGCAATGGGCGCCCAATGGATTCAAAAGTCTTACGTCCCATCACCACGGGTTTGCCAAGGGTAATCCGCTTGAAGTATTGAAGGTCACAGGGAAGATGCCAAGGCAGCTGATTTTCAGCGCCAATGACACCATTGTCGGCTCGGGCCACAATGAGCGATATCTTCATTAAATAGCCACCGGCGCTTTGATGAGTGGGTGTGGGTCGTAGCCGACAATTTCGATATCTGCCTCGGTATAGCCTGTGATATCCGCCGGGGTACGGAGAATATTCAATCTCGGTAGAGGGCGAGGCTCGCGGGTCAATTGCAATTTGGCTTGTTCGACATGGTTCTGATACAGATGCACATCACCGCCTGTCCACACAAAATCGCCAACGCCCAGGCCGCATTGGTCGGCCACTAAGTGAGTCAACAAGGCATAACTCGCAATGTTGAAGGGCACGCCCAAAAAGATATCCGCCGACCGCTGATACAACTGGCAAGACAACCGCCCTTCGGCCACATAAAACTGAAACAAAGTGTGACAAGGCGCCAACGCCATAAGCCCTTGTTCTACGTTGGCTTGGGGGCTAATGGTCTCATCGGGCAATAACGCCGGATTCCAAGCAGATACCAATAAACGACGCGAATCCGGACGCTGCTTAATCGCCTCTATGACTTGGGTCAACTGATCTATGCTCTTTCCGTCTGGGGCCGGCCAGCTGCGCCACTGAGCGCCATAGATTGGACCCAGATCGCCCTCTTCGGTAGCCCACTCATCCCAAATCGAGACGCCGTGTTCGCGTAAATAATGCGTGCTGGTATCGCCTTTTATAAACCACAACAACTCATGAATCACAGACTTCAAATGGATCTTCTTGGTGGTGACCAACGGAAACCCTTCTTGCAGGTTGAACCGCATTTGATGACCAAACACACTTAAGGTCCCGGTGCCGGTCCGGTCGCCTTTCGCCGTCCCTCGCGTTAAAAGCAGATCAAGAAGATCGAGATAGGTTCGCACCGTTGGACTCCCTGTAAAACATCAATAACCAGATTCCAATTGCCATCATGGGTAGCGTCAGCAACTGCCCCATCGTCATCCAATTTAACCAGACAAAACCCAGATGAGCATCTGGCTCTCTGACGAATTCAACGGCGAATCGACACACGGCATACCCCAATAGGAACAAGCCTGTCACCTGCCCACGGCGGCGGTCGCGACTCGAGAACCACCATAACACCACAAAGAGCAAAAGCCCCTCGGCCGCAAACTGATACAACTGGCTTGGGTGACGCGGCTCCGGACCTGCACCGGGGAAAACCATCGCCCAAGGCACCTCCGATACGCGACCCCATAACTCACCGCCAATGAAGTTACCCAATCGACCGAGACCCAAGCCAATTGGGATCAGCGGCGCAAGGGCATCCCCCAACACCAATGGCGCGACGCCTACTCGGCGGGCATACCACCACGTCAGACCCACCACACCCAAAAGGCCGCCATGAAATGCCATACCGCCTTCCCAGACATAGAACAGCGACAGTGGATCATCGACCAATCGATCGGGATGGTAGAACACCATATAGCCAATCCGTCCCCCCAAGATGACACCCAAGGCCACCCAACCAATGAAGTCCGACATCTGGGCCTCAGTTAAGGGAAATCGACCGCGGCGAATTCGGCGAATAGCCAATCCGTATCCAGCCAAAAATCCAAACACATACATTAATCCGTACCAATGGATCTGAATGAATCCTAGATCCAGAGCGACAGGGTCAATCAGAGGGTAGGTCATCCTACAGTTCTCCAAATCAGCCGGATCGACAAGACCGCTAGAAAGAGCGCGAACAAACGCTGAAGACGCTTTTGATCCATTGAGTGCGCCCACTTAGCACCGAGACGAGCGAACACCGTCGAGGTCAAAATGATGCCCAAAAATGCGGGGAGATACACATAACCGAGTGAACCCTCAGGTCGATCCGGGTGATCCAAACCGGCAATTAAAAACGACAAAGCGCCAGACGCCGCGACGGGCACACCAATGGCGGCAGATGTACCGACAGCGCGACGCACACCTGCACCAAAGGCATTCATAAAGGGAACCGCCAGTGCGCCACCGGCGATCCCCATCATGGCGCTGATCCAACCCATAAACGCCCCAGACACACCCAATATCCACGTGGACGGCATAGTGACCACAAACGATTCAGACGGCTGCTGACGTTTGATGAACAGCTGAAACGACATCAGCAATAAGAACGTGCCAAGCATGATGGTTAACACGTCGCCCGGCAGCTGATCCGCCGTCCAGCCACCCAACAGGCCTCCGGCAATCAGAAAAGGCGCCAGCCGAATCACCCAGGGCCACATGACTGCGCCCTTCTTATGGTGGCTGAGGGTGGAACTGCTCGCAGTCAGTACCACACAGGCGAGGCTCGTCCCCACAGCCAAGTGCACCATGACCTCGGGTGTCATATTAAACACCTCAAAAGCCACTAACAGGACCGGGACAATCACGATTCCCCCGCCCACACCGAATAGCCCGGCCGCCAAGCCTGAAATCATGCCTAAGGGTAAATAGATCAATAAGTCGGTCATGGTCCGTCCCTGTTACACACCGTCTCGTAGCTTAGGGGGCAACAACAAGTTCAAACCATGTGACATAAATGCGGCCTGTACCAAAGACACCACCTGAGCCCCTGACGTGCAGACCAGCGCCTGTTGTGCCAAGGCCTCGCACTCTGCATGAGTAAAAGCACCTAGGGCTCGCTTCACTTGCCCCAGACCACCGCCTGACATGGACAACTCATGATAACCAAGGCCCACCAAAATCACCGCAGACAGTGGATCGCCTGCCATTTCTCCGCACAGCGCCACTGAAATATCGGAGCGACGGGCGGCTTCAGCTGTTTGCGATAATGCGCGAAGCACCGCCGGATTAAACACATCAAAGATGTCTGCCACTCGCGCGTTGGTCCGATCGACGGCCAACACGTACTGGGTTAGGTCGTTCGACCCGACCGACAAAAAGTCTGCTTCTCGCGCCAACTCATCGGCCATATAGACCGCTGCCGGCACTTCAATCATGACTCCGATCTCAGGACGGGTTACCTCGATGCCTTCGGCTCTCAGCTCTTCCACCACTCGGTCGACCAATGCCTTTGAGGCGCGCAACTCATCCAAGGTGGTAATCATCGGCAATAGGATCTTTAGATTCTGAGTGGCCTCTGCAGCCCGAAGCATGGCACGGATTTGCGTCAAAAATATTTCGGGGTGATCGAGAGTGACCCGAATCCCTCGCCATCCCAAAAAGGGGTTGGCCTCATCAATCGAGAAATACGGAAGCCCTTTGTCACCCCCAATATCCAAGGTTCGCATAACCACCGGATTGGGCGCATAAGTGGATAATTCGGACTGATATTCACCCATTTGTTCGTCTTCAGTGGGAAAACGAGACCGGGACAAAAACACAAACTCGGTCCGATACAGCCCCACACCGTCAATCCAGCTTTGTTGCCGTGACGACAACTCACCCAGAGGAGCAGAATTCAACATCAAGTGAATTCGCTGGCCATCGGCGGTTTGCGCAGGCCCAGACTGCACACGCTCCAAGTCTGCAGCCAGCGCCTCAGCATCTGCCATGGCTTGGCGGTATTCGGCGAGAACTGGGGCTGATGGTTCAACAATGACCTGACCACGCCAACCATCGACCACCAAGCGCACCCCAGCCATGTCCGCCAAAGGCAGATCCTGAGCACCCATCACAGCCGGTATGCCTAAGCTCCGCGCCAAAATAGCCACATGTGAATTGGCAGATCCTTTAATCGAGACAATGCCTTTCAACACCGATCGATCAAGCTCCCCGAGCATCACCGGCGTCACATCCTCGGCGACCAAAATGGCATCCATTGGGGGCGCACTCAGCTCCTCAGACTCATGCAACAGCTTGGCCAATATCCGCCGCCCCAGATCCATCAGGTCGGTTGCGCGCTCCTTGAGGTAGGGGTCATTCATCGCTTCAAATCGTGCGACCAGATCCAGTACCACATGCTTCAATGCCGTCGGAGCCGTTTCACCCGATCGAATCCGTTGACACACCTCCCCGCTTAGCGTGTGATCTTCCAGCATCCGCAAATAGGTATCGAACAAGGCCGTCTCATTCTGTTGCAGATACACCGATAAAGAATCACCGATGCGACGCAACTCGGATTTCACGTCTGCCAGCGCCGCCTGGAAATCGGCCAATTCCTGATCAGGATGTTCAGTGACCGCATCCTTTACACGCCGCAAACGTGCGGGAGGGGTTCTGACAAACGCTTGGCCAATCGCAACGCCCGAGACGCCCGCGAGCCCCTTAAAATGCACATCACCACAGGCTTCCGGGGATACAGATTGCAACAGAAGTCGGCCCGAGGCTTTTGCGTGTGCAATCAAGGCCGACAGCTGTGCAGCCAC
>CAJXXD010000065.1 GCA_913062835.1 uncultured Gammaproteobacteria bacterium | reverse complement strand
GAGAAGTTGTACACTTTCCCGTCTTCGAGCGTACCGAACTTTACGTACGCGACAGACTGATCATTGAAATCGAATCCTGTCTCGTCCTCAGCGTCCGTGTTATCGCCGTCACCGTTCTGATCCACATCCAGATCACCGTCTGACCCGTTATCGAGGAGATCCAACTGCGCCTTAATCAAGGCAATAGCAGAGGGAACGTCCGCAGTCGATTGTGGGATGAAGGTATTGACCGTCACCACCTGACCGGCACCACTGTCCAGCACGAACTCACTCGTCTTGCCGACCAAGTTCGCTAGATCAGACGCCGCGAAGGTTAAGACGCCTTGGGCAGGCTCCAACTCCGACGAATGGATGCTGGTGTTTCCAACCGTGGGAACAGTCGTAATGTCGCTGTTCAAGTTGGAAGGCGCGAATGTTACGCCATCAAGACTCGTCTTCACGTTGGCTCCTGCCGTGAAGTCGGAGGCGCCCGCAGTCGCAGCTGTAAAGTTCTGTACAAACGCTTTCCCGTCGGCGCGTTCGATTTTCAGAACGTCGGTCCCGATGCGGGTCGTCGTATAGATTGGACTATTGGCCGCGTCAGCGATCAGTGCATCGATGACGACAGCAGCCGTATCTGGTGTTCCTGATGACTCCGTATATGCCAGTTCGAACACTTGTGCCGTGTCCGTGAGCATGATGTTGTATTTCTTTCCAGCGTCGATGGTCGCAAACTGGATGTACATGGCGCTGCTGGTGTTCTTGCCCAGCGCCTCACCATTCACCTGAAGATGACCAAAATCTCCCGTCGCAACAAAATCAGAGTTCGAACCACTGGAGACTGTGAAGTCAGCACCATCATCGCGGGTAATCTTGAGTTGCCCAGTGACGCTCGCATCGATTTCGAAGCCACGGCTACCGGCGTCCGTTGCAGCTTCGGTATCAAATGCGGCTTTCAGGCCGGTCAGTACGGCGGTCTCAAGGTCACTTGCATCTGCTTCAGTAAAGGAGAACTTGAACTCATTGGCCTGTCCGGCGTTCAGGACGACTTCATAGGTCTTACCATCTTGTGCCTTATCGCCGGTCAATCCGATGACTGCCGACGACTCTTTGGCGTTGTCATTGACGGTAGGCGTCGGAATCGTTGCTGGCTGATTGACATAACCTGCCAATTCCGTAGCCGTCAAGACACCCTCAAATTCCGCGACCTGAGAAATGAAACCGTCAAAGTCGCGATCTAGTAAATCGCTGTCACTTGTGTTCAAGCCAGCAGTCGTGATATCCGAAACCAGGAATGACCCACCTGCGCTTTCTAAAGCTGTCGTAGCGGCTGGCGTGGAATCACTGACCTTAACAGCATCCGCGTCATAGTCCGAAGTAGTGTCTACCGCGACAAGGAAAGCCTTTTTATTGGTGTTGGTCACCTTGACAACATCCGCGTTGACCGGATCAACAATCGCGGTGAAGCCTGCGAGCCCGTTGATCACAGCGGCGATCTCAGTAGCCGCTAAGGCCCCAGTTGTTGCGGCACTCGTCAACGTTGTATCGGCAGCAAGCGTGACCCCACCCTCTTCAGTGAAGTCAAGGAATACTTTATTGTCATTTTGTGCAGCTGCAATTTTCAAAAACAGCGTTGGTTCCTTCTCCGTCGCTGCTGTCGCGTTAACGAGAATACCCTGAGTCTGATCCGCACCAGCCAAGACCTTGAAGTCGGCCCCGTCCTCACGCGTGATCTTCAGTTGCGACGCCGTGGCGTTAGTGACCAGGAATCCGTGCGCCTTGTCTGTGTCAGTCCCATTCGGTTCTGCACGATGATCGATCGCGTCAAAGGCAGCCTTCAAAGCAGTTATCAGAGAGTTGGCTGCAGGCGCAGCACCAGCGGCACCCGGGTCTAGAGGCGCAGTCTTTAACTCGACCTGGTTACCATTGAGATCATCCAGAATCAGATGGCCTACATTCCCAGCGGCGATTGCATTGACTTCTTCAAGCTCGACGGCTGCCGTCCTCGGTGTCCATGACGTGAGGTCGTGGGTCGTTAACACGCCCCCAGTCTGCATCATGGTCATCGTGCCATTTTGACTAAAGGTCAGCCCGAAAGTCGTCTCAGTATCAACCGGCACAAAACTGCCGTACACAGCGTCAGTTGTGCCATTACCGGCATCATAATCGACTCGATTCTGTACCACGATCCGGAATTGGGTTCCCGGGTTTGCCGAGGGTGCAGTGTTGTATTCGATACCGATGACTAAGTTTTGCCCTTTGATGATTTCTTGATAATTGTCATCGTTCGTGTTGCTTTTAGCGGCCGGCCGAATCGTAAAGACAACTGATCCATTGGCAGAGTCAGCGGTTGCCGATGTCTTGTGCGATTGAAATAACCCATGACTCAGGTTATCCAAAGAAATCGAATTTCGGCCAACTTGCGCAGCATCGACTATTTTTAAACCTTTATTAAACGCCATTTCCTCACCTCTCTGGTTTAACCTCGGCCCTCGATACTCCAAAACACTGAACCGATGGGGGTTTTCATCGATACCCTACCGAGCCAGCGGTCACACCACAACCAATTACCCGCAATTCCTTGTCACCAAATGCGTTGGTCACCCAAGTTGAGGCTTGGCTCACAATTCATCGGTGCGATTTAACACCTGAAGCGCCACACCGCACGATCCAATTTCACTCACCATGAAGGATGGATGTCTGACCACTGCATCACGCACCCGGTACGCTGACGAGTCAAACAATAAAAGGCACGGGGCTCGGTGTGCACGCATCAACTGGCTCGCGATTTGCACATCCAACTGCTCGCATGATGCTTTGCCGGTAAACCATATCCAACGACGCGCGAGGCGTAAATTATTCCAAACCACAGCAAATGTCCCGAGACGCACCTCGCGCAACTGCAAAATGGAAACTGGATGGCGGCTCGAACGCGCCCTGTCAATCGCGCGATACACGCCCTCTCTACAAGATCCACAACGGACTCGTGTCATCAATTCATCAATGCTGACAGCGTCAGGCACGACCCGTGCTCGCTCAAGCACGCGATAAGTCTGCCGGATTTTCGAATGGTCACGGCTGTCTCTAGGAAAAAGGAGACGAGCCACACACGCCGAATCCCAGACTTGCAGCTGATTTGACGTGCCCTTCGCTTGTGCTGTTAAGATTTTTTCCGCTCGGCCCAAGGTGCCCCCTCGAATTCGTGTAGTGTCTGAACAATCGGCGGTTTAACTTCAATCTTTAACATCGATCTCAAATCAGGAATCACGATGCATCAACTCAGGTGTCATGATTCCTTGCATCCGGGCGACAGACAGCGTCGCCCGAACCATAGCCACATGTTTCAACGCGCCAAAAGCTGATACTCTTGAGATTTTCAGGGATTGATCACGCATGGCCCAGTTCCATTTCGTCGAGGATTATCGAAACCACGTCCAACGACTCTTAGAGGTACACCCCCGCGATGAAGCCATGAGCCTCGCTGTTGGAGGCGAGTGGGACAGACTCGGCAACATGCTTTCGGACTTTGTTTTACAGCACGGTGTCACCGATGGCATGCGTCTGTTGGATTTTGGCTGCGGCAGTGGCCGACTGGCGTTTTATTTGGCTCAAAAATGCAGACTTTCCGCATACGTTGGACTCGACGTAGTTGACGAATTGCTCGACTACGCGCGGGAGCGTGTGCCAAGCCCGAACTATTTGTTCGAAAGTAACAGAGCGCTCTCGTTGCCTTCCAATTTGGCGTCGTTTGATGTCATTTGTAGCTTCAGTGTCTTCACACATCTCTTACAAACTGAGATCTTCTTATATCTCCAAGCCTTCGAGAAAGCGCTCGTCCCAGGAGGTCGCTTAATCGTGTCCTTCATCGAATTGAGCAGCCACTGGCAAGTCTTTGAGTTATCGTGTCAAGCACATGCGCATCATGGGCAACCATATCCCCATCTCAACCAGTTCCTGGAAAAACACCAGATCAGCACGATGCTTAATCACCTCCGTTTCGAGCACCTCCATTTTATCGAATCAGACGATGGGATCGGTCAAACAGTCGTCATCGCAACTAAGCCGACGGGGGCCTCTGTTGGACTCTGAGTTAAAAAGCGTTCTGTTTCCGTTAAAACAGTTTGCTCGAAAAGACATCAAAGATCGCTACACGGGCTCAATCTTGGGTCTCGGCTGGGCCGTGCTTTATCCGACATGTCTTCTGCTGGCATTCACGTTTGTTTCAACCACTGTGTTTTCAATGAAATGGCCTGTCCCAGGGGAACTGGCAACACACGTGAATTTTGGACTGCTCATTTTTTGTGGACTGCTCTTTTTTTTATCCTTTTCAGAAGTCTTAACACGCTCTGTTTTGATTATTCGGGCGCACCGAAATCTCCTCACCAAAAGTATGTTCAATCCACTGGTCCTGCCGTTGACGGTGGCAAGCTCTGCTGCAGTGCAATGTGTGATCAGCTTGGGTCTGCTGTGCCTGATCGCCCTCGTCTCCAATCAGGGGATGTCGACATCCTGGCTCCTTATCCCAGTCGTTGTGTTCGCATTCCTGTGCTTACTGGTTGGTACTTCACTGTGGTGCAGTGCACTTGGAGTCTATGCTCCGGATCTCGCGCAATTGGCCAGTCTACTCAGCACGCTCTTGATGTTTTTATCACCTATTTTTTATCCACTCAGTGCTTTGCCGGACACCCTAGCCGGGTGGCTGATTTTCAACCCGTTGGTTCCGTTTATCGAGGCTTTGCGTGAAATCCTGTTTGGATATAATGACATTGGCCTCTCCAGTCTGGCGGCCATGTACGTCTGGGGCATTGGCATGTTGTTGAGCGGATACTTCATGTTCAAAATCGCAGCGAGTGGATTTACCGATGTCCTCTAGGCGCCCCAATACAGCGGTTCGATTTGACCATTGCACGCGGTCGTATCGCTTGTATAAACGCCCACTGGATCGTCTTCTTGAGCTGATTCCAGGAACTCGCCTCAGACATCGCGAAAAAGTAGCGCTGGATAATGTATCTCTTGAAATTTCTCAAGGCGAAGTGTTTGGTTTGGTGGGTCGCAATGGAGCAGGCAAGTCGACACTTCTGCAGTTGCTTGCAGGCACACTCCGACCCACAGGTGGTTCCGTGGAGCGAGTTGGTCGAGTGGCTGCATTGCTTGAATTAGGCGCCGGATTCAATCCAGAGTTCAGCGGACGCGACAATATCTATCTTTACGCCTCTGTACTGGGCTTAACCCAATCTGAAATCGACGCCCGAGTGCCGGAAATCATTGCATTCTCAGAACTATCTGCCGTCATCGACGATCCTGTTAACACCTACTCCTCTGGCATGTTTGTTCGCCTCGCTTTTGCAACAGCAACCTGCGTCAATCCGGATATTTTAGTGATCGATGAAGCATTAAGTGTGGGCGACGGTGCGTTCGCGTTTAAATCGTTTCAGCGCATCATGCAATTAAAGGATCAGGGAACCACGATCGTATTTTGCTCTCACTCTCTTTATCAAGTTGAGAGTCTGTGTGATCGCGCATGTTGGTTGGAAAATGGCCAGATTGCTGCATTGGACTCCGCCGAAAAAGTGTCTAAGCAGTACCAAGCTTTTTTGGATCGCCGCTCATCAGACATGCCTGACCCGGGCAATGATATTCCACCCGCGCATGCAATGGACTCGCACTCACCCACCCTTGGCGCAGTCACTGTAAATGGTCTTCAACGCGGGACATTTCAGACGTCAATCGATTCAATTGAGATTTTGATTCAATATCACAAAAATGAGTATCTCGAATCGTTTGGACTCGGTGTGGTCATCGAAAATGCAGCCGGACACCAGGTCTGCAGTTTTTCGACCGTGATTGATGAGGTTTGCCTCACCTCCACCGAACAAGTAAAACTCACGATCCCGGATTGCCCCCTTCTGAAGGGCCTTTACAGCGTCGATGTATTTCTTTTATGTGACCGCGGGCTACACGTATTTGACGCAGCGCGTCACTGCCTGCAATTAGAGATCACGACAACGCATAATGAAGTGGGGG
>CAJXXD010000064.1 GCA_913062835.1 uncultured Gammaproteobacteria bacterium | reverse complement strand
GGCTGATATTGCGGAAGTCCTGTGGCGTGATGTGTTAAAGCACAATCCAGCCAACCCCGACTGGGCAGATCGCGACCGTTTTGTGCTGTCAAACGGCCATGGTTCGATGCTGATTTACTCTTTGCTGCATTTGACCGGTTACGACGTCACCCTAGACGACCTTAAGGCGTTTCGACAGCTCCACTCCAGAACGCCGGGGCATCCGGAGTATGGGTACACTGCTGGGGTGGAGACCACCACCGGCCCTCTAGGTCAGGGATTGGCAAATGCGGTTGGCATGGCATTGGCTGAGCGCACTTTAGCGGCACAATTCAACAAAGACGATCTGTCGATCGTAGACCATTACACTTACTGTTTTGCCGGGGATGGATGTCTCATGGAAGGCGTGAGTCATGAGGCCTGTTCGTTGGCGGGGACCTTGGGCCTCGGTAAGTTGATTGTTTTCTACGACGACAACGGCATTTCGATTGATGGCGATGTTCGTGGGTGGTTTAGTGATGACACCCCGGCTCGATTCGAGTCCTACGGTTGGCAAGTGATCCGCTCAGTTGACGGCCACGACCCCGAGGAAGTGGCGATGGCGCTGAAAACAGCGCGCCAAACGTTGGATCGTCCGACATTGATTTGTTGCCGTACGGTGATCGGGTTTGGTTCGCCTAATTTAGCCGGCAGCGAAAAGACCCACGGTGCACCGCTCGGTGCAGATGAAATCGCGGCGACGCGCGCCGCTTTGGCATGGGATCACGGCCCTTTTGAGGTGCCAGAAGACATCCGCGATGCATGGGATGCCAAGGCGTCCGGGGCTGCCGCTGAGGCCGAATGGAATGCGGTCTTTAGTAAGTATCAGTCGAAGTATCCAGAGGAGGCGGCTGAATTCACCCGTCGTATGGCAGGTGAGCTGCCCGAAGATGCCCTGGCACACTTGGATGCGGCTATCGCCCAATCACAGGCTGACTCACCCAAATTGGCGACCCGTAAAGCGTCTCAGGATGCGATTGCTGCGGTGACGTCTGTGTTTCCTGAGATTCTTGGTGGATCCGCCGATCTGGGCCATTCCAACCTAACCGTTTGGCCTGAGTGTGCGGCCAACAGCCGAGACAATCCGGGTGGCAACTATGTGCATTACGGAGTCCGTGAATTTGCGATGTGCGCCATGATGAATGGTATTGCCTTGCACGGCGGTCTCTTGCCATTCGGTGGCACCTTCCTGATTTTCATGGAATACGCCCGCAATGCGGTGCGGATGGCGGCATTAATGAAGCAACGAGTCATCTATGTGTTTACCCACGACTCTATCGGTCTCGGAGAAGATGGCCCGACTCACCAGCCGGTCGAACAATTGGCGAGCCTTCGCGCGACCCCGGGGCTGACCACCTGGCGGCCGTGCGACACGACAGAAACGTTTGTGGCCTGGCGTGAGGCGGTGGCTCAAGCTGGCCCAACGGCCTTGGCGTTGTCGCGTCAAGGGTTGACCAATCAGCCACGTACAGACGCGCAGGTGGCCGATATTGCCCGAGGTGGCTACGTCCTGAAAGACTCGGTCGGTGCACCTGAATTGATTTTGATTGCCACCGGCAGTGAGGTGGAATTGGCTATGGCGGCGGCAGAAGCCATTGGGCCTTCTGTGCGCGTGGTATCTATGCCCTCAACGTCTCGCTTTGATGCGCAAGATGCGACCTATCGCGAGCACGTATTGCCCTCTTCCTGTGTGAAGCGCCTTGCGATTGAGGCGGGCCATCCCGATGGTTGGTACAAATATGTGGGCTTGGCAGGCGATGTGGTGGGCATGGCGAGCTTTGGTGAATCCGGTCCAGGCAATGCGGTGATGGCGCACTTTGGTTTCACTGTTGAGCACGTGGTGACACGCGCTAAGGCGCTTTAATCTTGGCGTGGCGGCTCGGCATCAATGGCTATGGCCGCATTGGACGGTGTGTGGTGCGAGCGCTTGCCGAGCGCGGCCTGCTCGATCGGATTCAACCGGTACTGATCAATGACCCGGCCGACGCGGACAGCCTAGTGCACCTGACCCATTACGACTCGACGCATGGCCGATCTGAGCGATTATTTCAAAAAGATCCCCATGGCGGTTATCTCTTAAATGGCCGTCCTATCCAATTGAGCCATCAAGGCAGTCCGGCGGATATTGATTACAGCGAAGTGCCAGTGGACGTGGTTCTGGAGAGTTCCGGGCGATTTGCGACGCGAGCCGGCGGTGAAGCGCACATGCAGGCCGGTGCGCCTCGGGTGCTGATCGGCGCGCCGGGTGGCCCCGATGTCGACCGCACTGTGGTCTATGGATTGAATCATTTAGCGATGACCGAGAACGATCGCATCGTTTCGGCGGCCAGCTGTACCACCAACTGTTTGGCCATTGGCGTGGCCGGTCTTGGGCATACCATGCAGATTGAGCAAGGGTTCTATACCACGATTCACGCGGTGACCAACGACCAGGTGCTGATCGACAGCGCGCACCGCGATCTGCGTCGAGGCCGCTCCGCCCACAGCTCGATGATCCCGACATCCACCAATGCCATTCGGGCATTGGAGTGGGTGATGCCCGAATTAAGTGGTCGGATTCAAGGCTTCTCGATGCGTGTGCCGACGCAAAACGTATCCTGTGTCGATCTGACGGTGTTGATGGATCGTGAGGTGACCGAACCTGAAATTCTCGAGGCGATGACTCGGTGGTCGCAAATTCAAGGCGGGTTATTCAGTGTCAATGAGGAGCCCTTGGTCTCCATTGATTTTAACCATCATCCGGCATCCTCGATTTTTGATGCCACTCAACTGATGGTGAATGGCCGTCTGGTCAAATTACTGTTTTGGTATGACAACGAATGGGGTTACTCCAATCGGGTCGTTGATTTGTTATTGCACTGGCAGTCGATCTCAAGGGAGGACATATGATCAAAACATTGTCGGATGTGGCGCTGACAGGACGTCGAGTCTTGGTTCGTCAGGATCTCAATGTGCCCGTCAAAAACGGACAAGTGGCTTCCACCGCGCGGATCGATGCCGCATTGCCGACGCTTACGCGGCTGATTGAGGCAGGTGCGTCGGTGGCTGTGATGAGTCATTTGGGCCGCCCGGAAGAGGGTGCGTGTGAACCCGAGTACAGCTTGGCTCCAGTGGCCCAGGTGTTGTCTGATAAGTTGAATCGTCCTGTGCCTTTGATCTCTGACTGGATCGATGGGTTTGAACAAACCGAACCCTTGGTGCTGTTGGAAAACGTTCGTTACCTGAAAGGTGAGAAGAAAGACGACCCCGCGCTTGCGCAGAAAATGGCGAACCTATGCGACCTCTATGTGATGGATGCCTTTGGTACCGCTCACCGGGCGCAGGCCTCAACTCATGGCGTTGGATTGCTGGCCACTGAAGTGGCAGCCGGGCCCCTGATGGCGGCTGAGTTGGACGCCCTGAGTAAGGCATTGGCGAATCCAGCACGGCCTGCAGTGGCGATTGTTGGCGGCTCCAAAGTATCCACCAAATTGGATGTGTTGAATGAGCTAGCCAACCGAGTTGATCAGATTTTGGTCGGCGGCGGGATTGCCAACACGTTTTTAGCGGCTGCGGGGTATAACGTCGGCCAGTCGCTGATGGAAGCGGATCTGATTGAAACCGCCAAAGGATTAATGGGTCGAGTCGATGTGCCACTGCCTGTGGATGTGGTGGTCGCGTCCGAATTCAGTGCTGAGGCATCAGCCACCGTGAAATCGGTCCAAGATGTGGATGACGGGGACATGATTCTCGATGTGGGTCCAGAGACCGCGGCGTCCTATGCCGGACTGATGGCCAAGGCAAAGACTGTGCTGTGGAATGGGCCGGTGGGTGTTTTTGAGTTCCCGCAGTTTGCGGCGGGAACCGAGGCATTGGCTCGCGCCATTGCTGGCAGTGACGCATTCAGCTTGGCTGGCGGGGGCGATACGCTGGCCGCCATCGATCAGTTCGGCGTGGCCGACCAAATCAGTTATATCTCCACTGGGGGCGGTGCTTTCCTTGAGTTTGTTGAGGGTAAGGAACTGCCTGCGGTGGCGATGCTTAAATCTCGCAGTATGAAATAAGGAGTCGATATGGCTTTAATCAGTATGCGCCAAATGCTCGATCACGCCGCCGAACAGGGCTATGGCGTACCGGCATTTAACGTTAATAACTTAGAGCAGATGCGGGCCATCATGGAAGCCGCAGACCAGGTCGATGCGCCTGTGATCGTGCAAGCCTCTGCCGGAGCCCGTAAATATGCGGGCAGCCGCTTTTTAAAGCATTTGATTGAAGCGGCGATTGAGGAGTTTCCACACATTCCGGTGTGTATGCATCAGGACCATGGTGCGTCTCCGGATGTCTGTCAGCAGTCGATCCAACTGGGATTCTCATCGGTGATGATGGACGGATCGTTGATGCCGGATCAAAAAACGCCGGCGAGCTATGAATACAACGTGGAAGTGACTGCGTTGACAACTCAGATGGCACACGCTTGTGGCGTGTCGGTCGAAGGCGAGCTCGGTTGCTTGGGTTCGTTGGAAACCGGGCAGGCCGGTGAAGAGGATGGTGTAGGGGCTGAAGGCACGCTGACCCACGACCAGATGTTGACCGACCCCGATGAGGCCGCTGACTTTGTGAAAGCGACCCGTGTTGACGCCTTGGCCATTGCCATTGGCACCTCGCACGGTGCCTATAAGTTCACCCGCCCACCGACCGGCGATATCTTGGCGATCGATCGGATCAAAGCCATCCATGCGCGGATTCCCGACACCCATTTGGTGATGCATGGTTCAAGCTCGGTGCCACAAGACTGGTTGGCTGTGATTAATGAGTTCGGGGGCGAGATTCCTGAAACCTACGGTGTCCCTGTGTCTGAGATTCAAGAAGGCATCAAATACGGCGTTCGTAAGGTGAATATCGACACCGATTTGCGTCTGGCCTCAACCGGTGCGATTCGTCGCGCGCTGGCTCAGAACCCATCTGAATTTGACCCTCGTAAGTACCTCAAAGAGGCCACGAAGGCGATGGCTGAGATTGTTCGGGCTCGCTACGAAGCCTTTGGCTGCGCCGGTCAAGCCTCCAAAATCAAGGTGATTGGTTTGGAGGCGATGGCGGCACGGTATGCTGCCGGTGAGTTGAGTCCGCGCGTTAGTTAAGCAGAGGCTCAGCGACTTGAGGCGCCTGGGATGACCAGCGCCTCGAGGCAGTCACTTCTCTCGCTGGCGGTTGCTTTGGATCGACAGTCATTCAGCCGATTTTCATAAATTGCCCACGCTATCCCTTCGTGCGAGCAGCCGAGAAGGGACACGGCGACTAGGCCAATTAAAACAACACGCGACACCGAATGGTGCCTTCTATTTCCGACAGCTTCTCGAGTGCGACATCAGAATAGTCGCGGTCGACATCGATTACCACGTAGCCAATCTTGTCTGAAGTTTGCAGAAACTGAGAGCCGATATTGATGGAATTGGCGGCAAACACGCTGTTGATGGCCGACAAAACCCCAGGCCGATTTTCATGCACATGGAGCAAGCGATGATGGTTCGGATGCGGAGGCAACGCCACTTCTGGGAAGTTCACACTGGTGAGTGTGGACCCGTTATCAGAATAACGAACCAATTTGTCGGCCACTTCAACGCCGATGTTTTCTTGGGCTTCTTGCGTCGACCCGCCAATGTGTGGCGTCAAAATGGCATTATCGAACCCGCGGAGCGGTGACTCGAAGATGTCGTCATTGGATTTCGGTTCAACAGGGAATACGTCCACCGCAGTGCCGAGTAGTCGTTTTTCTGCCAGCGCTTCGGCCAGTGCATCGATGTCTACCACCGTACCGCGTGAGGCGTTGATCAAAATACTTTTGGGCTTCATCTGTGCGATGCGCTCACGACTCATGAGATTCTGGGTCGAAGCCAGTTCCGGCACATGCAACGAGACGATGTCAGACTGACCGAGAAGTGCTTCCAGAGATGGGCATTGAGAGGCGTTGCCAAGCGGTAGTTTGGAGACCACATCATAAAACACCACGCGCATACCCAG
>CAJXXD010000063.1 GCA_913062835.1 uncultured Gammaproteobacteria bacterium | reverse complement strand
CATCACAACGACTGGCCGCACAATTAATCGATCTCGCCGCGACCGTCGACCACACAGCGCAAATTGAATTCGTGCCGACGCATCAGGAATTGGCCATGATGATCAACTCAAGCCGCGAAACCGTGACCCGGACGCTCCGAACTCTGCAAGTCAGAGGCATCGTCAAACGACAAGGCAATGTGCTGGTAATCGTCAACTTACGAACGCTTGAAGCATTGGCAAAAGGCGAGGCAAAAGACTAAGGCGTTCTCGATTTAGGCGATTGCAACCATCCGGCGAATGCGGCCCACTCAAGCGCGCGCTGATCCAAAATGCCTTGCCGATAGACACCTGATCGCTGGAGTGCCCTCAAGCTTGAAAGACCGGACGTTTGAGCAGCCTGTTGAAACGCAATCAATGCATTTTGATTTTCAGGAGACATCCAATCGACCATGCGCAGTAGCGGTTCAAATTGGCGGTGAATCCAGTTCGCGTATTCACCGCGTCTTAAGCGACTGAAACGACGCATCCGAGCTGCCAAGCCGTAGTTGGTGCCGATCAGATTCTGCCCATGCTGCCGGTATCTGACTGTCGGCTCACTGAGCCACATCAATGGGTAGTCGGCCAGGCTGAGCATCAAATACAACGCCCAGTCATGGCTAATCCACTGCGCAACCGCCTGACCCTGTTCTTGCAGACACGCTCGCACCCAGGCTACACAGGCTTGATTCATGACCAGTGTGTTGCCTCCAGCCACGCTCTGCACCAGTGCATTGGGGAACCCCAGAGGTTTTTGCCATTGCGGCGACCACCCAATGGCGCGCCCATTGGCATCGACCAATCGTGTGCGCGAACCACAGGCTGCGGGACCGTGCTGCCGAGCGAGGACTGAGACCGCACGCGCCAAGTGGCCGGGGTCCCACAAATCATCCTGATCCGACCACGCAACATAATCATAGCGGTCGATGTCTGTGAGATTGAACACAGATAAAAAATTTGAGCAAAAACCCTGCTTTGGCCCAGCAATATGTGACAGGGAGACCACGGCACCTCCAGGTTCTATCTGCGAGGACTCAGAGTCAGGGGAAAAGGCATCGTCACTGATGACCAGTTCACATGGAATCGTCTGGCAGCGAATCGTCTCTATTTGCTGCTCGATAAAGGGCGCCCCGTGGTAGGCCCCAAGAAAGACCAGGACGCGATTTTGTGCCATGTCAGGACCCGTTATTCGGGCTGGAATTCAGCAGAGATCGTTTCAACGAACACCCGATCCAGCCGGTCGACCGACTGTGCCCGCTGCGCACTCGCGACCACGGCTTCAAGCCAACGAGATCTCAAGCGAATCTCTGCATCTGTCAGTCGATCCAATGCCTGTAGAGTGTCCGCCACGGTCCCAACACCAAGGGCAAAACTTCGATCTGCTGCAGCGACTAACTGCTCAGCGGATGCCGTTTCTGCGCGTGCAGCCTCCCAAGCTCGCTGAATGCGCTCCATCTCAGAATCCGATGCCCGTTTGAGGCGTTCAAGTTCACGCGCGCTCTGATCAAAGGCCAATTGTGCATCCTGAAGTCGTGATAAAGCCTCACGCTTACGAGCCGCACGCGCACCAGAATCAAAAATGTCCCAGCTCAGAATCACTCGTGCGGTGGCTGTCTCTGTCGGGAAGGTCTCCGCATCATTGGCACCAATGTTGGTCTCGCGATACCGCACCTCAGCTTGCACCACTGGAAACCATGCTGAGGTTGCTTGATCCACACCGATTTCTGCCGCTTGCTGTTGCGCAATCGCCTCTCGAATCAGTGGGTGATCGCCAACGGATTCTTGGGCAGCATCGCGCCACAGATCAAAGGGCCACGTATTGACTGAGCGGATCAGCGGAGCCTTCTCTGGTAACTGTTCTGCACCGAGCAGGCTCACTAAAAACGAACGGCTCACTGACTCATTGGATTCAGCTTGCGCGAGCTCAGAACGCACACGCTCCCGCTCATTTTTAACAGTCAGCAACTCCACAATGCTGACACGCTTGGCCGCATACAGTTCGTCTAGTTGTGTCACCCGCTGGTTGACCGTTTCAAGGCGACGCGTCAATGCTCGCACTTGGCTCTGCGCATCCACCCAGCGAACAAATCCTTGTATCAATTCGAGTCGTCGATCCTGTTCAGTTCGATCCCGACTCGCATCTTGTGCCGTTTTCAGCGCAGCCTGACGATCCACCTCAAGCGATCGGGGCCGATCAAATACCGGTTGCTGCACCACGACCGTGTAGTCTTCGCCCTCGTAGCGCTCAGTTAGACCGAACTGTGTTCGCTCAGTTTGCGAGGATGTTAACGAGACCCCGGCACTTGGAAACAAGTTAGCGCGCGCCTGATCCACGCGCGCTGACGCAATCTCAACCTGTCGTTCAGAGCGTAAAATGCTCAGATCTCGCTCAGTCAACACCGCATCCATGTCAGCGAGGACTTGAGCCTTGACCGGAAAGGACAGGCTCCAAAGGACTCCAATGACCACATTCAAGAATCTGAATCTCATATCAATCTTCGATCAAGGCCTTCGACATTCCTTGGGCGAGCGGTTTAGTCAGGTATTGCCAGAGCGTGCGCTCTCCTGTTTGGATCAACACGTTAACCGGCATACCCGGCACCAAATTGTACCCCGACAACTTGGGTAATTCCGACTCTGGAATGGCGAGTTTTGCGAGGTAGTATGAAGCGCCGGTATTGGCATCAGCCAAAGCATCGGCAGACACGGAGAGCACTTCAGCGAAAATTTTCGGCATTGCATTGGCATCAAAGGACGAAAATTGCACTTCAGCAGTCTGACCGAGGCTGACGCGATCCACATCAACGGGGTTCACTTGCGCCTCGATCACCAATTCATCATCGTCTGGAACGAGCGTGATGAACGGCTGACCGGCGGGGACCACGCCGCCCTCAGTTGTCACCTCAATTGTCAGCACAACCCCTTCAGCCGGGGCTTTCATTTGAGCGCGCTGCAGGCGATCTTGAGCAACACGCACCTGTTCTTCGAGCTCAACTCGGCGCGCTTGGAGTTCGGCCAATTGCGCCTGAACCTCTGCATCAAATACAGCCCGACGCTGAATGATTTGCAATTCAGTCTCTCCGATCTGAATTTCAGCCGATTTCATATCCGACTGGATGGTCTGAATCTCACCTTGCACTTCGACAATCCGACGCTCTAGATCACGCACTCGGGTTTCATCCACAAAGCCTTCATCCAGCAGGCGAGACAGGGTCGCAAACTCGTCTCGGAAGGACTTCAGCAATGTCTCGCGCGTAGCCTCAGTACTCCGAAGTCCCTCGATGCGACTGCCCAATTGCGCCACCCGGCGCTCGAGGATCGACAGCTCACCCTCAAGCGAGCGCTTCCGCTTTTCGAACAAGAATCGCTGCTCATCCATCAAATCCACCACCCGCGGATTCATATTACTCAATAATTCAGGTGGCCACTCGATGCCATCAAGCCCGGCGCGCTCGGCTTGAAGTCTGGCGACCTGCACCTGGGTGCTGTTCAGTTGCGATTCAGCCACATCCAAGTTCGCGCGCACTTGCGTCACGTCGAGCTCGGCGAGGATCTGATCTTTGCTCACCTGATCCCCCTGTCGCACGTGCAATCGCTCCAGAATTCCGCCTTCTAAGTGCTGAATCACTTGTCGCTCGTTCTCAACCACTAGCATCCCCGGAGCCGGTGCAGCCGACCCCAAGGGCGCCAAAAAAGACCAGCCACCAAAGCCCACGAATACGATTAAAAACAGCACCAAACCGATCCGCCGATAGCCCCGATCCGACTGCGGTGGCGGCTGTTTCATTAAAACCTCTTGATTCATGAATTCTCATCCTTGGGCTGACTGTGCGGATTGGGAGCAGACTTCCCATCAGAGTCTTCCGGACTCTCCGATTGTTGAAGCTGCGCTGTCGGCTCCGGAACCGGTGTCGTCGATGCAGTCCGCGCCGCCTGTGCACTCGGATTTGCCTTTTGCTGTGCCGCTTGTATTTCTCGAAGCACCTGATCGCGCGGACCCAGTGCTTTCACGGCCCCATCGGCCATCAACAACAACGCATCGATCTCACTTAAAATATTCATTCGATGCGAGACCACCACCACGGTGGCACCACGCGCTTTCAGCTGTCGAAGTGCAGCAAACAGCGCTTGCTCACCTTGATCATCGAGATTGGAATTCGGCTCATCTAAGACCACAAGCACCGGATCACCGTAGAGTGCGCGCGCTAGACCGATCCGTTGGCGTTGCCCGCCCGACAATTTATGTCGTTCAAGCGACGTACCGTAGCCGTCTGGAAAAGACAGTATGAGCTCATGCACACCCGCCAGTTTGGCCGCGGTCACGACCTGCTCGGAGTCAATCGTACCGAATCGTGCGATGTTTTCTGCGATGCTGCCTTCAAACAACTCAATATCTTGAGGAAGATAACCGACATATGGCCCGAGATGGTTACGATCCCACGAAAACACGTCAGCGCCATCGAGCCGCATATGACCCGATGACAAGGGCCATACTCCAAGAATCGCGCGCACAAGCGTCGATTTCCCGGATCCACTCGGACCGATAATCCCTAAACTCACACCCGCCGGGAGTTTGAACGACACATTTTTCAGTATCGGCGTCTTTGATCCAGGTGCTGCAACCACCATTTGCTCAGCGGCCAGCGCACCTGTCGGTGCCGGTAATTCCATGCGGTCAGCTTCTGCCGGCACTTTACTCAATAACTCGGACAAACGTTGCCACTGCACGCGCGCGGTGGAAAACTGTTTCCACACACCGATCATTTGATCGAGAGGCGCCAGTGCACGGCCCAACAAGATCGATCCTGCGATCATGACACCTGGACTGATTTCACCCAAGACAGCAAGGTATGCGCCCAACCCCAAGATCAACGACTGAATCATAATCCGCGATGATTTGGAAAAGGCGGTCAGCGAAGCGGCTCGGGCACTTGCCACGGTCTGCAATGACAACATGTCATCCTGTCCATCGCGCCATCGGCCTTGAACAGCTCCGGCCATACCCATGGAGTGAATCACCTCGGCATTTCGTAAGCGCTTACTGTTCTCAGCGGCTAGCGTTTGTGCTTTTTTATTGGCATCACCAAGCGGCTCTGCGGTCACGCGCTCGTTGAGGTAAGCAATAATACCCAAGAAGACAGCCGCACCGATGGCGACATATCCGAATAAGGGATGGAAAAGAAACATCACCGCGATGTAAATGGGTAACCAGGGCGCATCGAAGAATGCGAACAAGCCGTTACCCGTTACAAACTGACGTACCCCATTGAGGTCTTGAAGCGGCGCAGCTTGCACATTGGAGCCACCCGAAAACAGCGCCTGCTTCAGCGAGATGTCATATAAGCGATTCGACAACAGTGCATCGAAGCGATTGGAAACACGAATGAGGATTTGTGAACGGACCCAATCAAACCCACCCATCGCTGCCAGCAGAAAAACCATGATAAGGGTCAACATCCATAAGGTGGGCAGGCTACCACTCGCCAGCACACGGTCATAGGTACTCAACATGTACATCGGCGGGGTCAACATCAGGATATTGACGCCAGCAGAAAACAACCCCACCATCACAAAACTCGAACGGCATCGATTCAGCGCATCTTTCAACGTCACCACCGGATTTGCCTCGGCCGATGCCGACGCGTGCTGATTATGGTGTGAAGGGTTATGTCCTGTGTCGCGCGCTGGTGATTGGCGATCCCCATCCTTGGTGCGGGAACTCATAAGCAATTACTCAAATAAAGTTTGGAGCAGTATGTGGTCTACGTGCTCAAAAACCAAGGGGGCGCCTGAAAATGGCGCACTGTCAGTTTTTGGCTTATAAATTGCAGGGTAACCGCGTCATCGGCTAACGGGAGAGACGTCATGAGCATCGCAACGGTCATCGAGCGCACCACGAAAATTTATTTGCCCGAGCTTCCGGCTCAAAATGAGCTTGACGCCATCGTTGCGCGGACCAATGTGTTAAGCGCGACACTTCCCAACGTGTTAGCCGAAATCACAAATTCGGCC
>CAJXXD010000062.1 GCA_913062835.1 uncultured Gammaproteobacteria bacterium | reverse complement strand
AATGCATCGACCGTATGTGCCTGACGGGCTTTGGCTTCAGCCACGGGATCGCTGATAACAGCCTTTTCGTCCGGTGTGATCCGATAGAGGGGCTGGCCTTTCTTCACAATAATGCCATCCCCCTCATCGACTAACACTTCGGTCACCGTCCCGGCGAACTCGGCGTAGACCTTGTTGAACATTTTCATCACTTCGATGATGTAGAGCGGGTCCCCGACATCGAAATGTTGTCCTACGGACAAGAAAGGTGCAGCACCCGGTGTTTCTTGCGCATAAAACATGCCGCCAGAGACTGCCACCAATTCATCGGCGGATGCTTTCGGGGGCGGCACCAGAATTTTGCGCGCCCGCTCGGTAGTGTCAGTAACTTTTAAGTGCTCCGGAATATGCACCGCGAGTGCGTCATCTACATAGAGCGAATCAAAGTCCACTTCTAGGGCCGTCCGAGCCAATAGGCCGATGAGCTCGAGACCGGCTTGGAAGCCGCGATGAGCGGCCAAAACTTCGGGCCATAGGGATGCATCAATGCCCTCGGGTGCAGTGTCTTTAGCCAGCATTGTGAGCCAATCGGTCCAAGGCCGCGCTCCCAAGGTCTCCTCTAGGGTGCGGTAGAAGGCGAGTCCTTGTTCTAAGATTTGTTGATCGTGATCCCAAATGACGTCCAGCGCCGGAGCGTGAGCGGCATCGTCCATGTTGAGGTAGTGATAGAGATCGGCCAGCACCACGAAGGGGTTGGTTTCCCAGACGAGGTGTCCATCTCTCAATGTCCATTCCGAGCGCGTCTTTGAGATCCAGCCCATCAGCAAGTGAGGGTTGCTCGCTACGCGTTTGAGCGGACGACAGATTAAGGTCATTTTTCTGTCAAAAATATCTGGAAAATCAGATTTATGTGAGAGATATTTAAGGCCACTCTCAAAGTCAATTTGCTGAGATGCTTCAAACAGTAGGCCAGTTAAAGTGAGATACGGTTGGATAAATGCCGTGGTTGATTTGGCATGTGGATCTTGGGCCAAGAACCAGTGGACCAGGCCGTAATGGAATTCCAGATTGGTCTGGACGTCTTGGCCGTCAATGGTCATCTGACGAAGTACTTCGGCCATCGCCTCATAGCTCGCTCGCCGGTCTTGGCCGACCGTCAACAAGAGGGCAATGTTTGAGTCGTATGCACCCGCGAGGGTGTATTTCATGAATCCTTGGGTATCTGGGTTTTTGACGCAGATGCCTTGGTCGTCTCGGATTTCACAGTCAATCGGCGGTGACCAATATTCAATCACGCCGCCGGCATGCGGAGCGAGTCCGGCGTTTGTCGCATTTAAACGGGCTTCCACCGAAGCTGCTTCGCGAGGTATCCGAGTCGGTTTAGGCAATCGCGTCTTGTGCCACGCAATCAACGCCATGGCTTCTACGAGGGAATTGACTACAAAGCGATCGGAGGCGTCTTCAGGGTTTGTGAACTGGAGGCCATAACAGAGTTCTGAAACTCGGTGCTCGACTTGGATTCGCGTGTTCATTTCCATGAAGAAGTGCTGATCGGCATCCACAATACACTCAAAAGTGGAGACCGAGTCGAGCCCAACCGCCTGACCGAATCGGGTCGCTTCCGCTTCCATTCGTTCGAGTATTTCGAGATCGGTGGTGAGGGCGTCACTCCGTTTGGTATCGCCTGCTTGAGTGCTTTTTGCGATGGCAGCCTTCAGTCCCTCGATGGTGGTGGATACCTCGAGAAGCTTTTGTTCGTGCATCTGCAGCGAGCAGTCTCGGCCCCCTAAGGTGAGGCACCAATCGCCGTTTCCTATCACCTGTATTTCTTGGTGGCGTGTGGTTTCAATGTTGAGTTCGATCAACACATTTTTGTTGTCGCCACGACCGGTGGCTTTGACTTCATTCAGTACTTCGCGAAGCAAAGACGGGACAGGCTGAGTGGCGGCCTCAACTTGCTCGGCCGAGTCACCTGGATAGTCCTTGGGCGCTTTTAAGATACGCTGGCCTTTGCCACCACCGCCACCAATGGCTTTAAGACGAATGCGGTTATTCGGTTGTTGGGTAAATAACGCACGGACTTCAACGGCAGCCTGAGCTGCGATCTCATCGATGGTAATGACGTCGACTAGCGCCTCGTAACTGGCAGCTAATAACGCCTCGGCAGCGGCTTCTGGAGTGTCTCCAGACGGTGCATCAAGCCCATACGCTTTCGCTACGGCCGCCAAACCGCCGTCTCGATCGGCTTTGGCCAGTAGGGTTCGTACGGTGAGGTTGTCCAAGCCAGGCACGACAGAGACGTCGGCGGCCAGTGCGGTTCGTTTCGCTTCATCTTTGAGGCCGGCTTGCCGAACCGTGCGCGAACAGGGCCCGATGAAGGTCAATCCAGACGCTTCGATGGCTTTAACCAAGCTCTCGTCTTCGGCCATAAATCCGTAGCCTGCGAAGATCGCGTTATGGCCATTGTCCTTGGCGATCTGGATGATCTGTTGGATGCGTTGTTCCCGCTCTTCCTTCGTGACGCCGGTGTAGTCCGGGACACGGTGGATGCGGTTGGGGTCGGTAATTGAGCGAAGCTCAGGTGCGAGCGCATTTTGGTAGGTGATGGAGTCTTTTTCGGACAGCAAAATACCAAACTGCGCGCCCATTTCGGTGAAGACATCCATGACTTCTTTTCGAATCGGACCGCGACAGATGATCAGACAATCCAAATCCTCGCAGCTAAACTGGCGGACCCAAGGGGAGGCATGCTGTCCGAGGCGTCGGTCTTGGTGAATCAGTTCATGGCGCATCAGTGAAACTCCCTTTGCACAGCGGTCATGGGGGTTGGGGTGTATCCCCTTATGTAACGTTCAAAGTTTTCACCCAAGGTTTGGCGAAGGTCTTGGGGCATCACGATTTGGCTGATGGAACCCAGCGACAAAGCTTCTTTTGGATTCATTAACTCCGCTTCATACTGAGCACTTAATGCAGCCTCTTCGGTTTTTAACCAGGCCCCTGCATCGGCATCACCGGCCGCAGCACGTTCGGCCGCGGTCTGTCGGAGTGCTTTGAGTTCATTTTTGTAGACAAACTCAATCCCGGCAGGTCCCATCACAGCTAACCGTGTGGTCGGCAAAGCAAAGACCATATCTGCGCCCAGTTTGTAGTTGTTAAAGGCCGCATACGCGCCGCCGAAGGCGTTACGGACGATGAGCAAGAATCGAGGCACACGGAGGTCAATGATGGCGTCGAGCATCGCCCGTCCGGCCTGGACGATGCCTCGGCTCTCTTGGTCCCGACCGGGCAAGAAGCCTGTGGTGTCCTCAACGAACAGCATCGGAATGTTGTAGAGATTGCAAAAACGAATAAACCGGGCGTTTTTGTAGGCGGCATCGATGTCGATTTGGCCTGAGGCCACGGCGGAATTGTTGGCACAGAAACCAATCACATGACCACCCATCCGGCCGAACGCGCAAATCGTATTCCGCGCTCGCGACGGCTGGAATTCATAGAAGTCGCCGTGGTCGCAAAGCTGCTGAATGAGAATCGTGACATCGAGCGGTGTGTTGAATCCACTTGGGCTATTAAAGGCGCGCTTCAATAAAATGTCAGCATCCCACGTCTTACGGGTTAGAGGGTCTGATGTGGGTTGAAAGGGGGCCATCACGCTATGGTTTGAAGGCAAAAAACGGAGCAGTCGTCTGACTTTGCGAATGGCTTGAACTTCGTCTTCAACCACGAAATCGGTCACACCGGTTTGGCTATGCACAGACGGTCCGCCGAGTTCATCTGGTGTTACGTCTTCACCGAGCACACTTTTAATGACCGACGGCCCAGTTAGGCCGAAAAACGTATCGTTCGGTTGAATCACAAATGAGCCTTGGCGGGGCAAATAGGAGCCACCCCCGGCATTGAATCCAAACATGCACATAATCGAAGGGACCCGTCCAGAGATTTCGCGCAGTGCACGGAAGGCTTCCGCGTATCCGTCTAGGCCACCTACGCCGGCTGGGACATAGGCGCCGGCTGAGTCGTTAAAGCCGACCACAGGGATTCCAAGCTTACCGGCTGTTTGGAACAGCTGGGCCAATTTTGACCCGTTGGTTGCATCCATGGAGCCCGCTCGGACGGTGAAGTCGTGTCCGTAAATCGCGACATCGCGTCCGCCGACTTTGGCTAAAGCGGTGACCAAGCTTGCGCCGTCAAGATTAGGTCCCCAGTTTTGGAATAAAATCGTGGGTTCTGAATCGACCAAGAGCTCAATACGCTCCCACACCGTCATGCGTTGTTTTTGGTGTTGGCGTTCAATTGCCGCGACCGGCGCACTTTTCGGCCGTTGCTGAAGCTCCCATCCGGCCTTCAGTGCGTCTTCATATCGTCCTGGGGTGCGAGCGATTTCACCTGGAATTTCAAAACGTTTTTCTTCAACCGAGTGGAAGGGGTTGGTTAACCGGGCTTGGGTGCGACCTGTGGACATAGAACTCCCTTTCTTATTGGCCTTACTGCGCCTGAACAATCGATGCAGGCTTAAGCGGAATCCTTTATCATGATGCAACGCACATAACTCGTGCAAATGACTTTCGTAGGATTTACTCGCAGGCGTCCCCTCGTGATTCGACATTTTGTGTTTTTTTCAGCCAAGCCGGGGTGTCTTGATACCGTGCTTGATGGGCTAAAGGTGTTAGAGAACAACCCGCACGCTAGCCATATTGAAGTGCGTCTGAACGAAAAGTTGGATCCGCTGTCCCAAGAAATTGACGTCGTGGTGTATGCCGAGTTTTCAGATGAAACCGCACTTGAATCCTTTAAAGCGCATCCCTTGTACCAGGAGTCGATCGATCGGGTTCGGCCAAATCGTGAGCTTCGATTTGTGGCCGATACCCGAGCCTAGTTACTCAATGGTAATCCACACCGGACAGTGGTCAGATGGCTTCTCCATCGCACGAATCTCATAATCGATTCCCGCATCCACGATCCGCTCGAATAACGGTTGGGTCACGAGGATGTGATCAATACGAAGGCCGCGCTTGGGGGAGTCTTCAAACCCTTTGGAACGATAATCAAACCAGCTGAAGCGATCGTTGATCTCGGGATTTAATCGTCGCCAGCTATCGATCAGCCCCCAGGCCTCTAGGCGCTGGAACCACTCCCGCTCCTCCGGTAAGAACGATGTTTTCCCCGTCCGCAACCAGCGCTTTTTGGCATCGTCTGTAATCCCAATGTCATGATCGACCGGCGCAATGTTGAAGTCACCCATGACTGCCACGAGGTCGGTCGGCTGATATTCGGTTTCTAGGGTATGCAAGAGATCTTTGTAAAACGCTTGTTTGGCCGGAAATTTAACCGGGTGGTCGCGGCCTTCACCTTGTGGGAAGTAGCCATTCAACACCGTCAGTTCAGAACCGTCCGCTAATTGATAGGTGCCTCGGATCATGCGCCGTTGGGCATCGGCTGGGTCTCCCTTGAACCCCCGAATAACAGACAAGGGTTCCGGTTTACTGGCTAGCGCCACACCGTAGTGGCCTTTCTGGCCAAAGGTGTCGAAACGCCAATTTAAGAACTCAAGATCTGCGTACGGAAACTGGTCGTCTGCGACTTTGACTTCTTGGAGACCGACCACGTCGGGGTTTAGCTGTCGTTGCAACGCTTCGAGCTGATGAATTCGAGCGCGGATGCCATTGATGTTGAAAGAAACGAGTTTCATACGGTTTTTTCTGTCTGGAGAAGTCCGCATACTACCAGACCAAAGGAGAGGCTCAATGCAGATCATTTTGATGCGACATGGCGAGGCAGTGCCCTTTGCCCCCACAGACGCTGAACGGGCGTTGACCCCGAAAGGGCTCGGTGAAGCCACGCAGACCGCGAATCAATTAAAAGTGGCTGGGTTTGCACCCAACCGGATTTGGGTGTCATCTCGACTCAGAGCGCAACAAACGGCAGAGCAGGTGCGCACCGTCTTCGGGCTGCATGCAACCCCTCAGGTACTGGACGGGATTACTCCCGAAGATCCTTGGGCGTCAGCGATGACGGTCCTTGAGAGAACTATTGGCGATGGTGATCTTGTGGTTTTTCATCAGCCTATTTTGATGTCAATTGTGGCGTCTTTGATTACCGGAGACGCAGGGGGCTATGTGGAACCCAATGCGGTGCCGGCGGCTGCGTATGTGCGGTCGCTTGATGCCTTCGTTCCGGGAACGGCTACCTTGGGCGCCGCA
>CAJXXD010000061.1 GCA_913062835.1 uncultured Gammaproteobacteria bacterium | reverse complement strand
AAATTCCGGTCTGGTAGTGAGGACCTCGATCGGCAAATTGACCGCCGGCATCGGTTGGATTCACTTGACGCCAATAAAAATCGAGCAGATCCCCGTAAGACACTCGACTCGAATCGTAATGCACTTCGACGGCCTCACGATGACCCGTCTGTCCACTGACCACCTGTTGATAGGTTGGGTTTTGTTCGGCGCCACCGGTGTATCCAGAAATCACCTCTGTGACACCTTCCAATGATTCAAACCGCGATTCCATGCACCAAAAGCAGCCGCCGGCAAACACCGCCCGTTGCGATGACGCACTGAGTTCAGCAGCTAAGCAAATCCCTAAGATGCCGAAGATAAATCGCACGAGACCTCCACCTGTCTGCTGCGAATGAACCTCAATTATGCGACTTTAGTCTCAAAATGCCAAGCGCTTGAGCCGCACGGCCGTCTATGACCACCAGCCCCAACGCAATCAGCACATAGGCAAATATGTCATTCCACTCTAAGGCTTCCTGGAGCACCGTCATCCCAAGCACCGAAGCCGACACCGGCACTAAAAATGTCACCAATACGACATTGCTCGCACCGGCGGTCCGAAGCACCTGGAAGTACAAATAAAACGCAAAGGTGGTCGACAGAAGTCCTATTCCAAGCATGGCCAAAATAGGGCCCAACGAAGGCATAGATAGCGTCCAGGGCGCATCCCACCAGAGCGTTAACGGCAGCATCCAAAGTACGCCATAGGTAATCTGTCCCGCGGCATTGAGCATCGGTGGATTGTGCTTCAGACGCTTCGAAAAGACTGACCCCAAGGCATAGCAAAAGGTCGCCACGAACCCTGCGGTCATTCCGAGCAAAGTCGCGTCCGCGGTCAGTGCAGCCGGCCCAAACAACACCAGCACACCCACGAAACCCAGGCCGATTCCTAGCGCTTTGTGCAGAGAAAGTCGTTCATCAGTGGTCGCCCAATGCGCCACAAGGGCAGTCATGATGGGTGTCGAGGCATTGATGATGGAGGCTAACGAACCGGTGATCTGGGTTTGACCTAGGCTAATCAAACTGAATGGGACGGCGGTATTCACCAATCCCAAGAAAGCAAAGGGGCGCCACTGCTCGATCAACTGACCAAACGAATAGCCAAGCACCTTAAGCACCACCCAAAGCCCCAAAGCGCCCACAACCAAACGCCCTAGCACTGAGGTCAGCGCAGGGAGCTCCATCAACATCACTTCCACAAAGAAAAATGAACCGCCCCAGACCAGTGATAAAACCAGGATGCGGATCCAGTCGGCGATTGCCATGACACCTCACAAGATTGCGACGCTAGCGTACACTAGCGCCATGCAAAGCAAAATCACTGAAACAGAGTGGCTCAAAGCGGAAAATTGGCAAGACGTACTAGACGACCCAAGCACGTTGCCACCCAATATCCGACATCATCTTGAAGCCGAAAATACCCTTGCAGAGGAGTGGCTCGGCGGACCCGATGCCCGAGACTGGATTCTTCAGGAGCTCAAAGCCACGATTCGAGATGAAGACACCTCGGTCCCCATCGAGGACGGTCCGTATCGATATTGGCAACGCTTTAGGGCCGGCGCCGAGCATCCAGACTTCTTGCGACAGCATCAGGCACACACCGACCTCGAGGTTTTACTGTCCGGGGACACCCGCGCTCACGGCCATGCATTTTACGATCTCGGGTCGGCTGATCATTCCCCCGACCATCGATACTTTGCAGTGACCGAAGACGTCCAAGGCTCTGAGCGGTACACCTTGACCGTATTTGTGGCTGGCACAGACAGACCCTTTGAAACACCGTTAACCGATTGCCGCGGGGACTTTGAATGGAGCAGCGATTCGAAAAAGCTTCTCTACACCCGACTCGACAAGCATCAGCGTCCAAGTTCCGTCTGGTGCCACACGCTTGGCACATCTCAAACAGACGACGTTCTGGTCTTTGAAAACCCTAACCCGGGCCGATTCATCGGATTGGGCAAAACCAGCACTGAAACTTTGATTACCATTGATTGCCATGACCACCAGACCAATCAGACCTTTTTGCTGTCGTCGACACTTGAGGACCTCAATCCGATTGCGATGACCGATTGGATACCTGAACTTGAGTATGAACTCGAGCAAGTCGGCAATCACCTACTGCTTCGAACCAACCACCATCATCCAGATTTTGCGCTGTATGTGGCACCCATGCCAACCGGAGCGGCACCCTCATCGCCAGACCAGTGGCGACTGCTTTGGGCACCGCCCGAGGGTCACCTCCTCAGTGATTACGAGGTATTAGAAAAGCACTGGGTGATCGAGACCACTCACGAGGGTTCCGGTCGCTATTTCGTGATTGAACCCAATCTCGAACACTTCATCGAACGGACTGAATTGGCGCTCGAAAGCCAGATCCACGATGCCCATTTGGATCCCTTGCCGGGGAATCATCGTGATCACATTCGGCTGCGCATCTCGACACCCGCCACCGCGCCTCAAACGGTCGAGGTCGACCTCAACACAGGCGCACTGACCGTTCTTAAAACTTCAGAGCCACCGAATGGGCATACGCCTGAACACTATGTAGTCAAACGACACTACGGCGTCTCCGGAGACGGACAAAAAATTCCATTGACCCTTGTTCACCATCAGGACCTGATCCCAGGCCCGGACACGCCGGTATTGCTAACCGGATACGGTGCCTACGGAATGAGCCTCACACCAGGCTTTAGCGCCACACGACGAACTTTGTTAACTCGCGGCGTATTGCACGTCACCGCCCACGTGCGTGGCGGCATGGAAAATGGCCACGCCTGGTACAAAGACGGTCGCATGGCCGCTAAGGACAATTCATTTAATGATCTGATTGGCGCAGCAGAAACCTTGATTCGTGACGGCCTAACCTCCGCCGGTCAAATCGTGCTGCACGGTGGAAGTGCAGGCGGCCTTTTGGTCGGCACTGCGGTCATGCGCAGACCCGAGTTGTTCCGGGGGGTCATCGCGGATGTTCCTTTTGTGGATGTTCTAGACACCATGTTGGACGATAGCTTGCCACTGACCCCGCCGGAGTGGCCAGAATGGGGCAATCCCTCTGAGTCCAAGGATGCCTTCCGAAGGCTGGCACACTACACGCCCACCCTCATGGCGGAGGCCCGACACTACCCATGCATCCTGGCGACCGCGGGGTTAACCGATCCTCGCGTCACCTACTGGGAGCCGGCGCGATGGATTCAGACCCTTAAAAATACCGGACTCGGCGGTCCGTTTTTACTCTACACCGAACTGCAGGCAGGACACGGTGGGCCAAGCGGTCGATACGCTGGGCTCGACGATGTCGCACGGATTTACCAAGCTGTGATTCGATTATTCGATCTGCCGAAGGAGGCGCCTTATGCCCTTTGATCTGGATTGGTCAAGCATCGATGACGTCTTATTGGATATGGACGGCACCCTATTAGATCTGCACTACGACACGACATTTTGGATGCACCACGTTCATGAGATCGTCGGTCGCCTCACCCATGAGTCCCCTGACGTGATCCAAAAGCGGTTTACTGATGAACTAAAAACCCATGAAGGAACGTTAACCTGGTACTGCACAGACTATTGGGCTGAGTTTTTTGGGATTGACCTGATGGCAGCCAAACGTGAGCTGGCGCATTTGATCCGGTTTCGCCCCCATGCCGAGCCATTTTTACAGGCACTTAAAAAAAGCCGTCTAAGAACGTTGATTGCCACCAATGCTCATCGAGATGTCGTGACACTGAAATTGGAGGTGTTGCCCTTGGATCAGATGGTAGACGGAATCGTCTCAAGCCACGATTTTGGCGTCGCCAAAGAGCATCCTGATTTTTGGCGGCATCTGTTCGAACAACACGCGATCGATCCAGGTCGCGCCCTCTTCATCGATGACTCCCCAAAAGTACTCGACGCCGCCGAACAAGCCGGCGTACGGGAAATTATTGAGATCCGTCATCCCAATTTAGCCATGCCGCCCCGAAGTCACTGGAAAAAAGGCATCGAAGATTTTGACGCCCTGCTACCCTCACTGGAGGCCATCGGAACATGAGCGGTGTGCGCCTCGACAAATGGCTATGGGCCGCGCGCTTCTTTAAAACACGAGGCCTCGCTCGAGAGGCGATTGACGGCGGCAAGATTCACATCGAGGGGGTGAAGGCAAAGCCGTCTAAAATGGTTCTACCGGGACAGGTCATGACCATCTCGAAGGGTCAAATCACGTTTGAGGTTGAAGTGCTCGATACCCGGGAAGACCGACGACCTGCCAGTGAAGCCCAAGCGCTTTATCAGGAGACAGACGCATCTGTACGGAAACGTGAAACCGAACGCGACTTGCAAAAATATGCACGGGCGGGCTTTCAACCGACAGACCATCGCCCCAACAAACGGGAGCGCAGGCAGCTCACCAAATTGAAAGGAATCATGGAATGACCGAACTACACGCTGATCGTGACGCAGTGCGCCGCTATCAGTGCACTGAAGCCAAAGACGCTCGAATCATCACGGTGCATCTCGACCAAGCGGTCGCTGACATGCTGGATCACCAAGCGATGCCGGAGCCTGTGAAAATGCTATGCCAAGAACTGACCGCCGCTGCTTGCATCCTTAGCAACATGCTCAAATTCGAAGGCGACATGATTTTACAAACCAAGAGTGACGGACCGGTGCGTTTACTGATGGCCGAATGCAGCTCGGATGGTCGTATCCGAGCCACAGCCCAATGGGACGATGCCATTTCAGCGACCAGCTTCCGAGGGCTGATGGGTACGGGCTACTTAGCGGTCACGGTTGAGCCCTCTCAGGGGGAGCGGTATCAGGGTATTGTCCCGCTCGAAGCCGACTCGCTGGCAGGCTGCCTCAATCAATACTTCGAGAACTCAGAACAGCTCGATACTCGAGTCTGGCTAGCCAGTGATGGCGTTCAATGCGGCGGGCTCTTACTGCAACGCCTGCCCTCAGAAGGTGGCTATGATTCGGAAGCACAAGACACCTGGTCCACACTCGAAGTTCTGGCGCAAACCGTGACATCCAATGAATTGGTTGAATCGGCGGGTCCTCTTTTAGCCTATCGCTTGTTTTCTGAATTTGAGCCTAGGGGCCTTGAGGCGTGGCCATTGCATTTTGGCTGTTCGTGCTCGCGAGAGCGTTCAGCTCGCGCCATCCGCGCACTGGGCGAATCCGAAGTAGTGGCCCTGTTTGCCGAGCAGACTCAGGTGCAACTCGACTGCCATTTTTGCGGACAGGTATACCTTTATGATCAGGCTGACTTAGAATGGCTACTCTCTGATCAGCCACCAGGGTCTGACACACTGCAATGAACATCGATGGGTCGAGTCGCTTTGACGACCTCACCACTGCCGAGCTAATCGAACACGCATTAGCGCTGGATGAAGGACTGTTGACCGCTGAGGGCGCGTTGGCCGTTTCCACAGAACGCAATACAGACGTTCAACGATATGTCGTCAACGAGCCATCTGTGACCGATGTCATCCGCGCCGATGCCCAGTTCAAGTTTATGGATAGCGCGGTATTTAAATCGATCTGGACTCGAGTCAAAGACACCATCGTGGAGCGCCGGCGTTATCGATTGCACGCGCATTTGGGGGTCGACCCAGACATCGCGGTTCCCCTGCAAATCACCACCTTAAAAGCATGGCATGCCCTCAGCTGCCATCACCTATGTCACATCCCAGACGACTTTAACCCGCGTGAAAAACCGGAATGGAAGTTGATCTGGGCGCCGCTTGACACTCTAGGCGACGCAGAAATTATTGGCCAAGGCAGCGGTGTGATTCTCATGCATGTGGGCAAGCGCCAAGTATTGATGGGGGGCGACCTCACCACCGGAGAGATGCGCCGCGCCTTGCTCACAGTCTTAGGCCTCTTATTGCCGGAAAAAGACACACTGCCGTTGCACGGGGCGGCAGCCCAAGGCGATCAAGAAATCACCCTATTTCTAGGCCCGGCTGGCACCCAGAAAACCACCTGGGCCCTCCGCTGTGGCCGCCTCATTGGAGACCGCGGGTTGTCTTGGTCCGAACAAGGCCTGCATCGCTTAGCCGATGGGTGCCGACTGCATTTGGATCACAACCTCCCCATTCGGTTAGAGGACGCCCTGTGTTTTGGCACCGTCGCTGAGAATCTGCACTTAGGGAAAGATCGGCAGCCCGTAGATCGAGACACGCTTGAACACCCCACAGAACCCACCCAC
>CAJXXD010000060.1 GCA_913062835.1 uncultured Gammaproteobacteria bacterium | reverse complement strand
CGCTCTGTGGTCGACGGTGGCTGCGAGATCAATTAATTGTGCGGCCAATCGCTGTGACGGTGTGGTGAGCGTCAACAGTGTCCGTTGTCGAATGAGTCCACGAACGCGATTGGCCAAAGTGGTCGCGATTTGTGTTGCGATGTGTGGATAAAATTTCATCAAATCAGTGCACACAGCTTTGGGGATCAGAAGCACTTCTGAGGGCGCTGTCGCAATCACGTGTTCTGGATGCGGTTGGTCATCGATCAAAGCCAGTTCTCCGAAAAACTGGTTGGGAACGATGAAGTACAGACCGACTTCGCGACCATCGATTGTGTGGTCAATGCCCTGCAATCTGCCGCTGAGGAGAATCCAAAGGCCTTGTGGAGGGGTCTGCTTTTCGATCACGATTTGGCGCTTGGCCAATGTCAGCGGTTTTGTGACGCTGGCGATACGACGGCGTTCGGCACGTCCGAGTTCGGCAAGAAGTGGGATGGCATCAAGACGGCTCGGATCAACGCTCATCGTTCCCGCCGATGACCTCGAGTTTTAAAACTGTGACGGGACGCACACACGAGCTGGATTGAAACTTGCATAATGTACAAATTGAATCATGTTTCATGTGGGACACAAAGAGGAAAGTATGCGACGCGTGATTTGGCTCATGAGTGCACTGCTGTTGTGGCCGATTGCATCGGTGAACGCAGATGGTGTCGGCTCAGTTACTCTGGTCATCGGGGCGCCGCAGCTCGAGACAGAGTCGGGTCGTGTGACGCTCGAAAAAGGTGACACACTGGCGATCGGCGCGCGCATTTTAACCGAAGACGGCGATCATGTTCACATTCGGTTTGCAGATGGCACCTTGGTGAGTGTGCGCCCAAATACGATGTTGTCTATTGATTCGTTTGCCGGAAATGCGGAGCAAGTTGAATCATTTCGAGTGACGTTGGATGAGGGGTCAGTCCGAACGATTAGCGGCGAGGGATTGAAGACTCATCGGGAACGGTTTCGATTGAATACTCCGATTGCCGCTATTGGCATCCGAGGCACGGATTTCACCACGCAAACTGATCTGGCTCGGACGCAGGTTTCGGTGCATGCCGGCGAAGTGGTCATGGCGCCTTTTGGCGAATCCTGTTTGCCCGACAGTTTAGGACCATGTTCCTCGCCAGCGGCGTTAAGTTTGGCGGCCGGTACTAATGAGTATCTTCAAATGCGCGCCGGCGGTTTGCCCGAACGGTTTCAATCCACAGTTGACCCAGCATCGCTGCCTGGCGATCCCAGTAGTCAAGAAACACCTCGCGAGTCCGATCCAGAGGATGTCTCGACTCAGGCGTCTCGAGAGCGTGCCGATGCCGAATTAAATAATGTTAAAGAACGGCCAGAATTGCGCCCGTTTGACGACACAGAGGACGACTTAAAAGACCAAACTGGTCCGTTGATTTGGGGGCACTGGTTTGCAAAAGCGCGTGGCGATGATTGGTCCATTCCAGCGGTTGAGCTTTTGCAGCGCTATCAGCCAACAGTGAGTAGTGGTTATTACGGGTTGTTTCGCGATCCTGCAGAAGCTGGGATTATTAATCCGTTACAAAATGAGATGGTACTGGAGTTGACTGCGGCGGATGCCACGCTTGACTACCAGTTTTTTGAGACGCCGGCCAAAGTGACGAGTGGCTATTTACTTTTTGACTTTGAGGCGCGTGCCTTTTCATCGGAACTGACCGTTGATACAGATCGGCTGGGCACGGTGGGGCTAAATGGGATTGGTTTTATTTCACCAACGGGCGTGTTCGTCAGCCGCTCAAACAGTGATCGTATGGCCGGAGCGATGACCTCCGATGGTTCTCAAGCTGGCATGCTGTTTGAAAAGCGTATCGATGGCGGGCGGATACAGGGCGTTACGCTGTGGAGCGATTAGTGGCATTTGCAAGCGTTTCGCAGCGCATGTATTGGCTGGCTGGAACGATTTGGCTCGGTGTGATTGTCTTGGCTGCCTGGTTTGCTTTGACACCAGTGGGTCAGACACTTTCGCGGTCCGTCGAAAATTGGGCCTGGCAGTTGAGTGTGCGAGTGATCCCAGATCAACGCTTTGTCTTTGTTGATATTGATGAACGCTCTTTGGCGATTGAGGGTGGTTGGCCTTGGTCTCGAGCACGCATTGCCGACCTGGTGGAGGCGCTTCGTGCATCCGATGCATCTGAGGTGACGCTTGATATGATGTTTCCTGACATGAAGACCGGTGACCCTGAATTGGCAGCTCAGTTGTTGACTGATCCGCAATCGGTTGTGGCGATGACTTTTGCATTGCCTGGTAATGATCAGGTAACGACCGGCCAGCTGCCTCAAGGGGGGGTTGAAGGGTTGTGTAGTCAGAATCTGTTTCCCAGGGCAATCGGCTACGTTGGACAAGCATCGACCCTCAACGTGCCTGCGGGACATGTCGTACCGCGCGTTGAGTCAGACGGTGTATTGAGAGAAACACCTGCTTTTGTGTGTTTCGAGGGTGACGCCTATCCAGCGCTTGCCTTAGAAGCATTTATGCGTGCCGCCGGATTGGGTGATGCCGTTCGGTTAGAGCTGAGCCACGAGCCTGTATTGGTGATCGACGAGAGCGTTCGGATCCCCCTCACTGATCGTGGGGGATTAAGGATTCCCTATCATCGCGACAGTGCATCCTTTGAGCGTGTGTCTGCTGCGGACGTTCTTGCCGGCATCATCGATTTGGAAGGCCGCTGGGTCGTCATCGGCTCAAGTGCAGTTGGCTTGAGTGATCGAGTATCTACTCCGCTGGCACCCATTGAAGCGGGTGCTTTTGCTCATCTAAGGCTCTTAAGCGCACTATTGGATCAAGATTTTGTAGTGTATGGCTCAACGAGTCAGATTTTGGTTTGGATCGCGTCAGCTGTTTTGGTGGCTGTGCTCTTATTATTGTCACTGGTCAGGCAGTTGCGCTGGTGGATTGCACCGGTGATGGTCGTGGGATTTGGTGGTCTCCTGTTTGCTATGGTTGGCACGTTGCAGGGCAACTTTTTGATCGTAGTCGGTTTGGTGGGTCCGCTGACCGCATTGTTGCTCGGTGGTGTGGTATCGACAGGTTTGGCGTTTTTCCAATATCGGACCGATCAGCTCGCTATGATATCGCGGCTTGCTGCCTATCTGCCGATGGATGTTGCAGGGCGCATCGCGCGAGGGACCCGCATGGGTGTCGTGGATATGCGTGCTCAACGCGGCACGTTGATGAGTCTGGATTTACGGAATTTCGATCGATGGTCTGAAAAACTGGACACGAATTTAACAGCCGCACTGCTGCATCATTACGTGACCCTGGTTTCTGATCGCGTACGCTCAAGTGGAGGGCAGCCGTTGCAGGTCAATGGAGCACGCGTTCGCATTTTTTGGCAGGCCTCTGTTGATCCTGAACGGATATTGCGTGCTGCCGCTGAATTGCTGACTGATGTTGAGCAGGTTTTTCCTGACATGGAGGTCGATCAATCGTTACCACCGATGGCCTTGATGATCGGAATTGAAGCGGGAGAGCTGTCGCTTGGGACTTATGGATCAGAAAATAGCCGAGGATTTACGGTATTGGGCGACACAGCCCGCGTTGTGCAGGCGTTGGTGCGGATGAGTACGGAGTTGTCGGCGCCTTGTGTTGTCGGTCCCGAGTTTGCGAGTCAACTCTCCGGCGAGCGGTTAAGATCCTTGGGTGTTTTCCTGCTTGAAGAGTCTGAGACGCCGCGTGAGTTATTCGAGCCCCTAGAGAGTGCGTATTCTTGAGGTGTGTTGTTGCGTTAGCGTTATGCGGATGGGTCGGCGTGGCTCTCGGTGATTGTCCAGCGTATGAAGATTTGGCCGTAGAGCGAGAGCAGGCGGCAACGCTTTGGGTGGCCGGTCAGATGTCACGATGTTCGCACGATTCAGTTGCCACCGGGCTTTATGGTGGTCTATTGCTTCGAGACGGTCAGGTTGGTGCATCACTTATCTGGCTTGAAAAATCGTTATTACTCGACCCCGATCAACCGGGTGTCGCTGCGGATTACGCATTGGCTTTGGCTGCAATCGGCGAAACTGATGCATCTTCAGCCTTGGCGCAACAGGTTCTCAACCGGAATGATGTTCCCGGTGATTTGGAAACATTGCTTGATGATTTGATTCGTCGATCGGCCTGGGAGTATGGGTTTCAGGTAGTTGTCGGCGCTGGGGTGTCGAATAACATCGCTTTTGAGCCAGATCTTGATTCGCTCGAGTTGACTTTCGGCGATGACGGGCGCGCATTGATTCCGCTCGCCGATCCGTCAAGCGCGCAGACACAAACATTTGACCAGCAATCGGCTCAGTGGACTGGGCGGTACAGCCGAGGTGATATTGTTGTCACACCGCGCCTCGGCGTATCTGCACGAAGTGCTGGTGAGATTGAGACTGCTGAGTATCGTTCGGTGGCTTATGATGTTTGGCTACGTAAGGGTGCGACTGCTCTGGGTGTGGGGGGGTCTGATGTATCTTTTGCGACCGACCAAGACCGAAGGGAATGGTTTGTCGGGTTGGATCGAACATTGGCGGTTCAAAGTCCGTGTGCCCTCGCGGTAGGCGCGAGGTATGAGCAGATCGACAACGTCCAAGATCTCTACGATGCTCGGACCTGGACGGTAGTGGCGGATGCGCTGTGCCCGAATGGCTGGGAATTACAGGCGGCACTCGGCTGGGATTTCGCGCGTAATGACCGAGCGGGAGGCGATAAGCGCACCATGGCCATTGCTGCGGCGCAGACCTGGGCTTTAAGCGAGGGTTCGCTGCGACTTTCCGGCGATTTGGTGCGTGAGTCGGATGCTGATAAGTACAGTGAATTTTTGGCGCGTGGCGCGCCGCGGGTCGTTGATACGCTCCGATTAGGCGCAAGTTGGGAGTGGCCGCTCACTGCGCGTTGGTCGGTGCTATCGCAGATATCGCACGTGAATCAAATGAGTAATATGAGTTTGTTCGATGTCACCGGTAGCGAAATTTCAATCAGTGTGATATATAAACGGTAACTCTTTGAAAATTATCCGCAAGTGTGCGGCGTTTTGCGTGCTTGGATTGGCTGGAAACATGTGACCTAGGTCACATCTTTTGCGTTATGGGTATGTTTCAATCACAATCGTAGGGAAAGAGGAGTGAGATGACGGGAGACTGACTGGTTTTGGTTTCATTCATCCAAGGGCGTTTGAACAGCGCTCTTGGATGAGCGTAGCGAAAGCGGGCTCAGTTGAACTTTGATCAAAGCTCATTTTTAAAAATTAAGTGAACAACTAAGAGGGAATACTCATGTCACTTGCACTGTTGCCAACAAATTCGGTACTGATTAATCAGGTTGCCGTATCAGTTTATGGTATTGCGCCAGGCGCCACCATTTTGAATAACTACCTTGAATTCGCTGAAGCCAATAGTATCGATGCGGCGCTCTCTTTAGCAGTGAATAACATCGCATTGGGTTCGGATGCGAATTTCACGTCAATCCTGCTGAATAACGTTGGACTTGGCGATGACGCAGTATCACGCTCAGTGGTTGAGTCATCAATCGCCGCGAAAGGCCGATTGGAAACTGTGAAAGAGTCATTTGCGTTTTTGGGTTCAGTTGCAGGTCAGAATAACATTTACGGTGCAGCAGGTACGACATTTTCTCAAAAGGTAAATAAAGCCATTGAGTATTCTTCTGTCGCGACAAACACGAGCTTCTCTGCTGACGCAGTGTCTGACGCAGCTATTTCTGTAGGCTCGACTTTCACGCTCACTACAAGTGCAGAGACACTGTCTGGCACAGGCGCAAACGACGTATTCAACTCTGTTATTGCAGGTACCCAAGGGGCGACAGGGTCAACGCTGAACGCTGGTGATGCGATCACTGGTGGTGCGGGCACCGATATCCTGAACATTGCACAGTCCGGTGACGCTGGGGGTGCAAATTCAATTGAAGCAGTTCGCACAGCTGGTGTTGAAAGCGTGTTGGTCTCGAACTTTGAGACGGATGCAGGTGGAAATGGTCCAAACACAGTAACGACTGTCGTTGCCAGCTTGATGGATGGTGTTGAGACAATGGGTCTGTCTTCATCATCTGCGGAAGGTGATACAGCGTTTAGTGACGTGCGCAATCTCGTTAATGCAGAGATGCGGACAGGGGCGGGTGATCTTGGTGACGTCTTCCTTTGGACAATACACCACTGTCCTCCTATTATAACATCATAATGACTTATTAGGA
>CAJXXD010000059.1 GCA_913062835.1 uncultured Gammaproteobacteria bacterium | reverse complement strand
CCAGCTCGGGTCGACGCCCTGTGTGTCGGCAACCCATTGAGTTGCATCAGACACAAGCCGTGAAATTGGTCCTTCAGCCGCGGACGCAATCGCAATTCCGCTCCAAAAAGTAACGAGTATCCCTGTCAACAAGCGCCACGATGTTTGCATGGTTGGAAGTATGCGTCATCCGTAATCCTTTGCAACAGCGGACAGGTGTTGCCGTTGTCAGGCACAACGCTGCCGTCAACGCTCCTTTTTAGGCGCGTAGTTGGGCAGCGAGCTGAGTTGGCACAGAGTGTGCTTTAGTTTTTTGCGTAAAGATCGGTTGCAACCGGAAAAACTGAAGAGGGAATGGCATGAAAATCCTAGACAACCCGTTTGGGATACATGAACGCGCATTATCTGTCCGCAATGAGCGGCTCGAAATGATCGCATCGAATATCGCCAATGCCGATACACCGCATTTTAAGGCGCGTGATCTGGATTTTAAAAAAATATTGGCGGCTGAGCAGCCGGCTCCGATGGCTGCAACGAATGGGCGGCATTTTGAATCTGGTGAGCTCGAGAATTCGGATGGGCTTGTATTCCGTGTGCCTTACAACTCGTCGGTCGACGGTAACACCGTGGAAATCAGTGTAGAGCAGGCGGCCTATGGTGAGGCAGCGGCTGATTACCAAGCCACGCTTCGATTTCTTGAAGGTCGAATTTCTGGCATCCGGAAAGCGCTGAAAGGAGAGTGAGGGGCTAGTTTATGATTAAGAACATTTTTTCCATTGCCGGAACTGCACTGAATGCGCAGAGCATCCGGATGAACACTACTGCTTCGAACCTTGCAAACGCCGGCACTGTGTCACCGACAGCCGAGGATGCGTTTCGTGCCAAGCGGCCTGTGTTTCAGGCTTTGGTTGATGATGCGGATCGTAATCGCGGTTTCGACGCACTCGGCGGCGTCAAGGTCAAAGAGGTCATCGACGACACCAAGCCAATTCGCGAAGTCTACGACCCCGGTAATCCGGAGGCGAATGCCGATGGATATGTTTACCTCTCGAACGTCAACGAAGTGACCGAGATGGTCGAAATGATGGCGGCCTCGCGGTCATTCCAAAACAACGTTGAGGTGGTGACCACCGCGCGTCAGCTGATGATGCGAACTCTCGACATTACGAAGGCTTAAAACATGATTACTGATACAACATTCGCACAGGCAGGAATCCTCACCAAACGGGAGTTTGAGGAGCAAGAGTTGATTGTCGAGTCTGGTGAGGATGATCTCGATCGGAATGCGTTCCTTCAACTGCTCACGACGCAGTTACAAAATCAGAACCCCCTTGATCCGATGAAGAACGAGGCATTTGTCGCTCAGTTAGCACAATTTTCGCAACTTGAAGGCATCACCAACATGTCGACAGAGCTTGCAGATGTCGCAACGGTCATCAAATCAGACCGTATTTTAGCCGGCGCAAACTTTGTCGGTAAGACGGTGTTGGCACAGTCCGGCAATCTGTTTCATGACGGTCAGTCGCAGTCAGAGCTTCAGTTGAACCTCCCATACGGCGCGCAACAGGTGCGTATTGATATTGTCGACCCACAAACTGGCGGAGTCATTCGGTCCATCGCCTCAGGGGCACAGGGCGCGGGGAATACCAGCTTTCAATGGGATGGTCGGAATTCCGACGGCCAGGTGATGCAGCCTGGCACCTACAACGTGCGCGCTGTGGCTCAAGTCAATGGGCAGTCAGAAGCAGTGATTCCAGAGACCTATGCGCGCGTGGACAGTGTCTCTTGGAATGCCACACAGTCTGATTTACAGCTCAATTTGGATGGTGGAGCCACGGTCCCACTGAATCAGGTCAGCCGAATTAGTCAACCCACAGAACAACCCATCAATCGCCCAGAGTCTGGTGCAGATGAATCCGATGAATCACTGAATGAGAATGGAGAGTAAGGTATGTCGTTTTTTACGTCCTTGACAGGTCTCAATGCAGCCACGACGCAGCTGTCTGTCACATCAAACAACATTGCAAACGCGGGAACGACCGGTTTCAAGCGTTCACGTTCGGATTTCGGTGACATTTTTGCCACCTCGCCCTTGCAGAAAGCGTCCACCGTCGTTGGACAGGGTACGGCCTTAAAACAGGTCACGCAGGAGTTTTCTCAGGGCAACATTGAATTGTCTGGTAACTCGCTCGATTTGGCGGTCACTGGTGAGGGATTCTTCCCATTGCAATCGAGCGATGGACAAAATTTGTATACGCGTAACGGCTCGTTTTTGCTCGATGAGCAAAACACCGTTGTGAACTCGGCTGGGCAGTATCTGCGTGTCGCGTCTGTCGACTCTCTGGGAAAGGCGGACTTTAAAGCAGACCTGGTTCCATTGACGATTAACCCAGACACCATTGGCGAAGCGATCTCTACATCGAACATTGATTTTTCGATTAACTTCCCAGCTGAAAGCTTGCCGATCACCGAAACAACAGAAGAGGGGATCACTACGGTCAAGCCATTCAACCCAGATGACTCATCGACCTATGCCAAATCAGCGGCAATCACCATTTTTGATGAGAACGGAAACGACTTTTTGCTCACGTTTTATTACCGGCGTGTTGAGACAGCAGGCGCTGATAGTCCCTTTAACAAGTGGCAGACGCATGTGGTCCTAGACGGACAAGAGATTCAGCCTGCGTTAGGCCAAGCCACGACATCTGATGGGCGTGCTTTGTTTGTTGATAAGTATGGTAATCAGGTGCCTGAAGATCAGTTGCCGGTGGTCTTGAACGACAATCTTGTGTTCCGGAAATACAATTTAGATGATCTCGGCGATCCTGAAGTATCCATTCCTGCCAGTGCGGTCGGTGGTCAGGTTGCGAAACCATATTTAAGCGATGAAGACGGCGTTGATTTTTCCAACGCTGCTGCATTGCTCCATCCAGGCAATGATATCGATGACGACCCCGCGACAATTACAGGACTCGATAAGGCATTTAAGTTAACAATTGATCAAGACCCGAATGATCAGAACGCGACCCAGCCGCTTACCATCGATTTATCCGCATTGGTGAGTGACGAAAATACTGCGCTCTCAGGCGATCAGGTTGCTCGCATCATGGAAACTGAGATCAATCGCCAATTTGGCGACCGACGCTATTTTGAAATTACCGATGGGACCAATGCGAACAATCAGTTCACGTTGACCTATGACGTGGACACCACCAACGATTCGGATACGCCCATCAGCATCGATGTGGATATTCCCATTGGATCGCATACTGAGGAGGAATTGGTTGCCCTGGTACAAAATGATGTGGACACGGCCATTACAGCGAGCGGAGCCACTGATATTGGGTTGACTGTTTCATACGATCGTGCATCGAAAGGTTTTGTCTTTACTCCAAAAGAGGGTTCACCCCTTGAAACCAATTTTACTTCAAAGGCAGTGACCATCTCGAACACCGGTAATTCGACCAACGCACTGTTTGGGCTGACGACTGTCGCAGCTGAATATACGATGGATTCCCGTGGACGGTACTCGGCTGAGGTGATTCCGAACGGTGAGTTCATCTTGCCCTTGGACCAACAACGATACGGGATTCATGTCGAGTTCTTGCCCAATACTGAGGAGGGCGCAAGTGGCGGGCGGTTCCAAATCTCAAGCGGCTCTACTGGCGACACCTCGGCGATCAAGATCACCGACGTTTCTGATGTTGCGAAAGAATATTTCGGATTTGATGGCGATGATCCGCTTGCGAATCTTGAAATCGAGGCAACGTCTGGTACCACTGCGTTGCGTGGCGTTGAGTCGACTCCAGCCTCAATTTTCAGTAAGCCACTGAGTATCGACCCTGACGATAACTTTGATCTGGATGAGTTGACCAACCAATTTACAGTGACGGTTGATAACGTCACAGAAACATTCCGTCTGCCGGTTGATAGCTACAATTTGAACAGCTTCACAACGGCGCTCGAAAATCGAATTAACGCCATGGAGGATACCCGCGGCAATTCAATTTCCGGAGTGAAGGTTGATTATCGCCAAGATTTGGGTCGATTTTATTTTGAGTCAGGAACCTCAGGGGATTCTTCATTCTTCCAGATTTCTGGTGCATCCAGCTTAGGTCTTGAAGACATTGGTTCATCAGTCGGTGAGACCAAGACATTTAGAAAACCGGTTGCGGATGTCACAGCCAATGACCGTCCGATATATGTCACCAAAGATGAGAACGGTGTATTTCGTGAGTATTCCACGGATTCCACGTCAGGGTTGAGTGATCTCCCTGGCAGTCGCGAATTCATCGATGATCCAGAATTCAGACCGTTATTCTTGGATAAGGGTGAGCTGACTTTTGATACCGCGGGTAATTTGATTTCTCCGCGCGGTGGAATTTCGCTCGACAACGTCGTCATTGGCGGGTCAGGTAACACCCTCGATATCGACATCAACTATGACGGTTCGACGCAGTTCTCAGGTGACTTCTCGGTGAACTCACAGAGTCAGAATGGTCAGCCAAATGGCTCTTTGGTTGCGGTGGACATCGCAGACGATGGTCTGGTGACCGCCTCCTATTCAAATGGTACGCAGGATTTGAAGGGCAAGATCGTACTTGCCACTTTTTCGACACCCAATGGATTGCGCCAATTGGGTGATTCCACCTTCCTAGAATCCAATGAATCCGGGGCTCCGGCGCTGGGTGAGCCGGGTGGCGCAGGGTTTGGCACGATCCGTGCTGGTGCTAGGGAGAGAGCCAATGTGGACTTGACCTCGGAGTTGGTTGACTTGATTACCGCGCAGCGGAATTTCCAGGCCAACGCCAAAGCAATTGAAACATCATCCACGTTGACTTCGACGATTATTAACATTCGAAGCTAAAGCTAAGGTGGGAGGCGTAATATGGATCGCCTGATTTTTACAGCGACAACGGCCATGTCGGAAGCCCGACTCGACCGGCAAGCGATGACGCATGAGTTAGCAAACGTCTCGACTGTGGGGTTTAAAAAGGCGTATCAGATCGCGAATCGGGCAGTTCGTGTGGAAGGCGATGGATTTGACTCCCGTTTCCTGCCACGTGCGTTTACCACCCTTCGAGTGGATCTAACCGAAGGTCCTCGGATGATCACTGGGCGGCCTTTGGACATTGCCATGAATGAGCAAACCGTGTTGGGCGTGCAAACAGACGATGGGCAGTTGGCCTGGACGCGCCGCGGTGATTTGACTGTTGATGCTGCAGGATTCCTGATGACGGGTGGGGGCAATTTGGTCCTTGATGAATCACAAGCACCCATCCAGCTGCCAGCCGGACAGGTCTCGCTTGAGATTACCAATGACGGATCGATCAGCGCATTTGACCCGGCAGCACCGGAAAACGGATCAGTACCCTTAACGCAACTTCTGATCAAGGATGCCAGTGGAGTCGAGCTCGGTCGTCGGGAAGATGGTCTTTTTCAGCCACTTACGAATACGGACGATTTCGTTGACTTCAGTGCAGGCCCAAATGTGGCCTCGGTCACACCCGGGGCGCTTGAGGGTTCGAACGTGAATACCGTAGATGCCTTGGTGCGATTTATTGATCACATGCGCTCATTTGAGATGCAAACCAAGGTGGTCAAAGAGATGAAACAAACTGATTCGAGTGGCGCATCGATGATGCGTCTATCGTAGGGAGTGAACTGATGGAAGCATCACTTTGGGTGTCGAAGACGGGGTTGGATGCGCAACAAACACGCATGACCGTCATCTCGAACAATTTGGCCAACGTCAACACGGTGGGATTCAAGCGCGATCGTGCGGTTTTTGAAGACCTGCTGTATCAAAACATTCGGCAGCCAGGTGGCGCCACGGGCGGAGATAATGCGGCGCCGACAGGATTGATGTTGGGAACCGGCGTGCGCGTGGTTTCGACTGAGAAGACACACGCACAGGGCTCGATGATTCAGACCAAAAACGCCCTCGATATCGCCATTCAGGGCGAGGGAATGTTCCAAATCTTGCAGCCCGATGGAACGCAAGCGTACACCCGCGATGGTTCGTTTAAATTATCCAGCGACCGTGAATTGGTGACGGCCAATGGGATGCCAGTGCAGCCATCGATTGTGGTTCCTCAAGATGCCGAATCAATCACCATTGGTGAGGACGGGACGGTGTCTTACCAGCCCTATGGGAATGCAAATGAACAGGTGATTGGTCAGCTCCAATTGGCGCGGTTTGTGAACTATGCCGGTTTAGAGCCGATCGGGAAGAATTTATTCCGTGAAACGGCGGCCTCAGGAGCGCCG
>CAJXXD010000058.1 GCA_913062835.1 uncultured Gammaproteobacteria bacterium | reverse complement strand
CAAAGCGGTTTTTCCGACCCCTGTAGGCCCGGTAATTGTAAGAAGCGGGAAGGACTTAGATGACATCCCCAAAGTCTATCCTATCCTTGACTTCGCAGTGAGTCCTCTCTATATTTCGCGGCCTATTTTCTGCCCCTTGCCCAGGTGGCGAAATTGGTAGACGCGCTAGCTTCAGGTGCTAGTGGGGGAAACTCCGTGGAGGTTCAAGTCCTCTCCTGGGCACCATTACACACGCTGTCACCCTGTCACCTAGATAACGAGAAGTTCATCCGCCGATCCTGCGCTTTATCAGGTCCTCTTGACCCTGAACCGGCCTGCATGGATTATGAAGCCTTATCCGAAAGTTTTATGCATGCTGAGTCCAACGGCTGTATCGGATGGACGTAAATAACGAGAGTCATAAAGGCGCACACTTTGAGAAGACCGATTGGCAGCCCCACGTTTTGTTGCCGACTGAACACTGTTGAGAGTCAGCATGGCTAAACAAGCGGGTGCGGGCATCAATGTAATCGAACGACAGACCCAGTGGGCATCCTGCTTGTGGTCGGGCGGCCTATTCGTATTGGCTCTGGTTCATCTGATCCCACTTGAGTCCCCTGTGACCTGGACCCTAAATTGGCTGCCGGCACTCGGGATCGATCTGTCGTTCTATATCGATGGGCTAAGTCGACTTTTCATTCTGCTCATCACCGGAATTGGATTCTTTATTTTCTTGTTCTCCGGGAACTACTTAGCCGGACACATCCACTTCCAACGATTCTTTCTATACCTGCATTTATTTATGCTGGCGATGCTCGGCGTGGTGGTGGCCGATAACCTCATCACGTTGTTTGTATTCTGGGAACTGACCAGTCTCACGTCTTATCTGTTGATTGGCTTTAGTCACCGAGAAGGGCGGTCCCGCCGCGCAGCGTTACAAGGATTGTTAGTCACCGGAGCCGGTGGACTTTGCTTACTGGCCGGGCTGATTTTAGTCGGCCTCGCAGCAGGCACATTCTCAATCAGCGAGATTCTGAACGATTCGCAAGCGCTTCATGAGCATCCCTGGGTCACGGGGATCATTGTGCTCCTCGGCCTAGGGGCACTGACCAAATCCGCGCAATTCCCATTTCATTTTTGGTTACCCAACGCCATGGAGGCCCCGACACCCGTCAGTGCGTTTCTCCACTCAGCCACCATGGTAAAAGCAGGGATTTACCTACTCGCCAGGTTCCACCCCGAGTTATCTCAAGCCGACTTGTGGACAGCGATTTTGATGCCACTCGGGGTTATTACCGCACTGCTAGGCGGTTTGTTTGCCCTTAAACAGCGCGACCTCAAGCAAATGCTTGCCTATACCACGCTGATGGCATTAGGGACATTAACCGCACTCCTAAGCCAGCCAAGCCCTGCCGTATTCGCAGCCGCCATGGCATTTCTGGTCGCCCACGCGCTGTACAAAGCCACGCTGTTTTTGAGTGTCGGCGCGGTAGACCACACCTTGGGCGCTAAAAAATACCGAACGCTCGTCGGACTCTGGCAGCGCCACAAACTCTTCGCCATCACTTGGTTATTGGCGCTTTTGTCCTTGGCAGGATTGCCACCCGCCCTTGGATTCATCGGCAAAGAGTTGCTCTACGACGGCTTACTGAAATCAGACCAAATGACCGTCTGGATGCTGCTAGGGCTCTTTTTTGCCAACGCCATGATGGTCGCGATCGCTTGGTCGGTGGGCCGACGCATTTTTGATACCTCGAGCAAACGAACCCGCACTGAGTTTGCTCGGGCCGAAATTTCAGGGCCCGTGATTATGTCGTTTCTGGGTGTCATCCTCGCCGTGGCGGCCGGATACACGGACCCACTGATCCGAGATCTGCTCGCGCCTGAAGACCGGTCCGCTATTCTGCCTCTGGGTCTATGGCATGGCATCAATGCAGCACTGGGATTGAGCGCACTGACACTGGCCTTCGGCTGGGTGCTGGGGCGCCTGCATTCTCGGATCTATCGATTCCTAAATCGAGGTCAGTGGTTCACCTTTGATGCCCTCTGGGATGACTTCTTAAAAGGCTTCGTGGCCTTTGCCGAAGGACTCACCACACGGATCCAGACCCACCGGCTCACCACAGACCTCACCTGGATTCTCATAACCTTGGTAGGCCTCGGTGTGCTGGTCATTCTGTCCCACAACGCATGGCCTGCATGGCAATGGGACGGCGCCCCTTTGAAACTCTGGCTGATTGGGGCACTCATTTGCGGCGGCACCTTACTCTCTCTCGTAGCTCAGTCTCGCATCGCAGCCATCACAGGCTTAGGGGTAGTCGGCATTGGCGTAGCTCTGGTCTTCATTTTATTTGGCGCACCGGACGTCGCCATTACGCAGCTGTTGGTTGAGACGCTACTGGTTGTTCTGATCGCGGTGGCCTTGCTGAATCTGCCTTCTTTACCGAAACAAACCGGTATTCGCGTGGGACACGCGCTCTTATCGTTGGCCGTGGGGCTTCTCATCAGCATGACGCTGTGGGGCATCTTCACCACGTCCTTGGACCGGTCGTTGACCACCTACTTCGAACAGACCAGCTGGCCTGAGGCCTTTGGTCGAAATATCGTCAATGTCATCCTGGTCGACTTCCGAGCGCTAGATACCTTTGGTGAAATCGCGGTGGTACTGGCTGCAGCCATTGGCGCCATCGCGCTGCTAAAAGATATGAGGGTGCGCAAACGATGAACTCATTGATCTATAAAGTCGGCGCCAATTTGCTGTTTGGTATTTTGTTGGTGTTCTCAATCTTTATGTTGCTTCGAGGGCATAACGAACCCGGTGGCGGATTCATTGGCGGCTTAATTGGTGCCGTCGCCTTCATCGTTTACAAGATGAGTGAAAACATCGCGGCCACTAAAAAAGTACTTCGCGTCAACCCAGAACACCTAGCCGTCTTTGGATTGACCATCGCACTCGCAGCCGGTCTGATGGGCCCTGCACTGGGTGAAGGCGTGTTTGCCGGCCAATGGCTATTTGTCGGGGGTACCGAGGATACCAAAGGCTGGCCGATCTCGTCGGTGTTGCTCTTTGATATCGGGGTGTATCTGACTGTCTTGGGGGCGATTGTCGCCCTGGTACTGGAAATGGAGCGTCACCTGTAATGGATGCATTACTCGCCGGGTTGATTGGCCTGTTATTTGCAGCTGCCCTGTATCAGATGCTATCGGGTCATTTCCTCCGCTTCTTATTGGGTCTGGTGCTGATTTCGAACGCTGCCACCATGACGGTGTTTGTCTCAGGTCGACTCACCATCGGTGCCGCGCCCTTAATTCCTGTGGGTGCCGACGCGCCGGTGACTGAGGTTGCGAATGCTTTGCCACAAGCCTTGGTGTTGACCGCCATCGTGATTGGTCTTGGCTTGTTTGCGTTTACCTTGTTCTTGGCTATTCGGACATTTAGACGTCTGGGCCACCTCAATGCGAATACGCCACTACCACAGTCGCCTGCAAAAAACGGGAGCCTTAAATGAGTCCTGTCTTGTGGCCCTTAGTCATTCCCTTTGTGGGCGCTATCTTGTGCTTTATGACGCGCCACACAGGCATCGATCGTTGGATTTCGGTGGCCGCAGCACTCGCGCACACCGTGGTATCCATTTTGCTGGTGGTCGAGGTCGCCGACGGCTCGATTCTAGCGGTTCAACTTGGGGATTGGCCGGCCCCCTTTGGTATTTCGATGGTGGCCGACGGGCTCGGTGCCGCAATGACCCTAATTACCGGCATCACCGGCTTAGCGGTGGCCGTCTACAGCATCTCTGACGTCGGACAACGTGCAGCCTTCAGCGGCTTTCACTCACTGTTCCAAATGCTATTGGCGGGAGTCACCGGCGCTTTTCTCACCGGCGACCTGTTCAACCTCTATGTGTGGTTTGAGGTCATGCTCATCTCCTCGTTTGGCCTATTGGTGCTAAATAAAGGCCGAGACACGCTTCGAGGTGCGATGCCTTACGTGGCTTTGAACCTGATTTCGACGATCTTTTTCTTAACGGCAGTGGGCCTGTTATATGGCCTAACCGGCAGCTTAAATATGGCGCACCTCAGAGTCACACTCGATGGCTTGGAGCCTTCGATGACCCTTTCTTGGGTGACTTTGCTGCTGCTCTTGGCCTTCGGCATCAAATCAGCCGTATTCCCTTTGTTCTTTTGGTTGCCGGCCGCCTATCACACGCCTGCCTTCTCAGTCTCTGCGATCTTTGCTGGGCTCTTAACCAAGGTCGGTGTGTACGCATTGATTCGGACGTTCACTACCATCATGCCGTTGGAGCCACTCTTTGCAGACATCTTGCTGTGGTGTGCGCTTTTGACGATGTTTGTCGGCGTGATTGGAGCCGCTGCGCAACAGGAAGTTCGACAAATTTTGTCGTTCCACATCGTCAGCCAGATTGGCTACATGGTGCTTGGCCTGGCCCTCAATAGCCGTCTAGCCCTGATCGGTGCCATGTTCTATCTGATCCACCACATCATCGTCAAAGCCAACCTCTTTTTGGTGGCAGGGGTGATTCATCGGGTCACTGGCGGCAGCCAACTGAAGTCCATCGGGGGCTTGTATGCAGCACAACCGATCTTGGCCATCCTATTCCTGATTCCCGCATTTTCACTGGCAGGATTCCCGCCGTTATCTGGTTTTTGGGCCAAATATGTGCTGATTCAGGCTTCGATGGAACTGAGCGACTGGATCGCCGCCGGGACCGCTTTGTTGGTCGGTCTCTTAACCATTTATTCGATGACCAAGATTTGGGGTGAAGCCTTCTGGAAGCCCCATCCTGCCGGTGACGACGCGCTTCACGGAAAAGGCATTGCCTGGTCTGCTTGGGTGCCGATTGGCACTTTGGCGGCTCTAACGGTCATCATTGGCTTATTCCCGAGTCCATTCTATGCCTTTGCTGAGATGTCGGCTCAGAGCTTGTTAGACCCATCGGGGTACATTGAGGCTGTATTAGGAGGAAGTGCACCATGAGTCTATTCATCATGCATCTCATCCTCACCTTGGTCTGGTTCCTCCTGATTGGGGATCAGTCCATGATTTCACTGGCGTCGGGGTTTCTAATCGGCTTTGCCGTGCTGTGGATCGCAAAACCCATGTTCGACACCAAAACCACCTACTTCGGGCGGTTGTTTCGCGTGATTCGACTGATCAATTTCTTTTTGTATGAGCTCATCTTGTCGAGTGTGCGTGTGGCTTGGGATGTATTGACTCCCACCCATTTATCTCGTCCCGCAATTATTGAGATGCCTCTCGATGTGGAATCCGACATGGAAGTGTTTTTGGTGGCTAATCTCATCTCGTTGACGCCAGGCACTCTGACACTGGACGTGGATCGGAAGCGCCACTGTTTAATCATCCATGCGATGTTTGCAGAAGACCCTGAGGCCTTGATCAAAGAACTCAAAGACGGCATGGAATATCGAGTGAAAAAGGTATTTGAAAAATGAGCGGTCCAGAATTTCTCTCCTTTGCGATCGACGCAGCTCAGCTTCTGGTGATTGCTTCGATCATCCTGGCCTTTGTGCGACTGGCGTTGGGGCCTTCGTTGCCAGATCGAATCATTGCGTTGGACATGATGACCGTTTCGATCACCGCGTTCTGTGGCATCTTCGCAATCAGTCGAAATGACGCCATCTTCTTAGACATTGTGGTGGTGTTGGCGCTCATCGGATTCTTGGCCACCGTCGCCATGGCCCGCTTTGCTGAGACCTGGCTCACTCGAGTCAGTAAGCAGGAGGCCGGCAAATGATGGAGTACGTCATTGGTGTGGTTGCCATCCTAGGTGGCTTTTTTACGCTGATCGCCGGCGCTGGTCTTATTAAATTGCCGGATGTCTTTATTCGCATGCATGCGTCCACTAAAGCAGGCACGCTCGGTTCGTCGCTGACACTGCTCGCAGCGGCCTTGTTTTTTGCAGACACCTCGGTCTCCATTAAGGCATTAATTGGAGTGTTCTTTTTGATGCTGACCGCGCCAATTGCAGCCCATCTGATTGGACGTGCTGCCAATGCCTCAAAGAAAAGTTACATCAACGAATCCTTGGATCCTTAACCGGCAAGCGCCCGTTCACAGCGACCTAGGCAGGTCGGGCAAATTGACATTGAAAAAGGCCTAGAGTAGAAGGAATCCATAACTGTGCGGGTGCAACAGGCGACGGCCTCATCCGCATGAGCCGAATCGGTTCACCCCATTGTCGACACTGTAGGGACTACCATGCATCCAATTCGCCGTCACGGCTTGCTTTCACTGCTCACGATCGGTCTGTATGCCCCGTTGGCGATGGCCGACG
>CAJXXD010000057.1 GCA_913062835.1 uncultured Gammaproteobacteria bacterium | reverse complement strand
CCACCGGCTTGGCTTGATGCCACCGATCTGCCACGAGCCGATTCGGGATTTATTGCCGTAGACGATTCCTTACAAGTAGTCGGCTGTCATGAGATTTATGCCTGTGGTGACGTGGCTGAGTTGCATGCGCCACGAGCGCGGTCGGGTGTGATGGCGGTTCGAGCGGGCCAATACTTGGCTCCCATTTTGACTCAGAAAGATCCCGCTAAAGCGCCGCCCTTTAAACCCCAAGCCCGTTGGTTGACACTTTTGAATCTAGGCGATGGCACTGGGATTGGAATCAAAGGTGCGTGGTCATTTGAAGGGGCGTGGGTTTGGCGTTGGAAGCAATGGATCGATCGGCAATTTATGACCCGATTTACCGTGCCGCCGATGACGGAAGACAGCGCTATGCGGTGCGAAGGCTGCGCTGCCAAACTGCCTGGACAGGCCTTGTCGTCTGTATTGGGTTTCGATTTCGAGGACGCTTCGGTGACGACCGCCTCAGGTGGCATGCGACTGCGGAGCATCGATGGGCTGAGTTATTTGCTAAGTGATCCGCACCTGATGGGTGAGCTTGCGGTCCGACATGCGGTCTCTGATGTCTGGGCCATGGGTGGCAAGCCCACGGTTGGACAGGCGCTGATTGCGGTGACACGTACGGCCGATCCGTTGTTGGAGGCGGCCGAATTTGCGTGGGTACAGGCAGGGATTCGGGAGGGCGCGTCCCGCTTCGGATTGACCATCGATGGAGGCCACAGCTTGGCGCTTACACAACCCATGGTCGCTCTGGCGGTGGAAGGCGAAACCGAGTGTCCGATTGCAAAGCAGGGCGCACAGCCGGGTGATGAATGTTGGCTCACCGGTCCGATCGGCAGCGGGCTCCTGTTCGCTGGCTTTAAGGAAGGCGTCATTTCAGGGCGGTATATCGATGGCTATCTCGAACGTGCTCGCAGTTCGCTCGCCGGCTTGTCTGAAGCGGCTATGTTGTGTGGCATCCATGCAATGACCGACGTCACAGGGTTTGGGCTGGCCGGCCACCTCAACGAAATGCTCGGTCCTTTGGCTGAACGCTTTGTGTGGGCCGATTCGATGCCAACCTATGCGGGAGTCGAGGCCTGCTTGGCTGCAGGTATCCATTCCACGGCTGCCCCAAGCAATCGGGAATACGCAGGTGTGTTGGCGCGTCACGCACCCTCTGAGGTAGTGTTTGATCCGCAAACCGCCGGCCCCTTGTTGGTGGCGGTCCCAGCGGAGGCCAGCCGGGCCTTGGCGGAGGCCTGGCGAGCACTGGGTGTGGAGCCGATCTGTATTGGCCGAATCCCCACCTAAATGTCGTAAAGACAGGGTCGGGGAAATGGGCGAGAGTAAGGATATAACAACGCAAGGATTACACATGAGCTACCAGTCTGAATACGACCGTTCTGTCCAAGATCCCGAGGGATTTTGGCTTGAAAAATCGCAACTGATTGATTGGGTGACGCCGCCTAAGGTGGGTTTGGCCAATGACACTCACGGAATCGAGCGTTGGTTCCCAGACGGCACCCTAAATACATGCTACAACGCCATTGACCGTCATGTGGAATCCGGACGGGGTCAACAGGTTGCGGTGTACTACGATTCTCCGGTGACCGAAACCAAAGAAGCCATTACTTACAAAGACCTTCAGTCTCGTGTCGCGAAATGTGCCGGTATGTTGGCGGGGCTTGGTGTGACCACGGGTGATCGCGTGGTGATTTATATGCCGATGGTTCCCGAGGCGTTGGTGTCGATGCTGGCCTGTGCCCGCATAGGGGCCATTCACTCAGTGGTATTTGGCGGGTTTGCCGCCAGTGAATTGCAGGTTCGTCTAGAAGATGCGGAACCTAAGGTCATCATCACCGCCACCTGCGGCGTTGAGGTGGCGAAGGTTATTGAGTACATGCCGATTGTGAATAACGCGATCGAGATGTCGAGCCATAAACCCGCCTCAGTGGTGGTCTTTGAGCGCCCTCAGGCGGACTACACGCCAGTGGCTGGTCGCGATCATAGCTGGGCCGATTTGATGGCGGGTGCGTCCGAGGCAGAATGTGTCACCGTCAGCGCCACCCATCCGCTTTATATCCTCTACACCTCAGGGACTACCGGAAAGCCTAAGGGTGTGGTGCGGGACAATGGTGGCCACGCGGTCGCCATGGCCTATTCGATGGGTGCGGTCTATGACATGAAACCTGGCGAAGTATTCTGGGCGGCCAGTGATGTTGGCTGGGTCGTTGGGCACTCCTACATCGTGTATGCGCCTTTATTGTTTGGTTGTTCCACCGTCCTCTATGAAGGCAAACCGGTAAGAACCCCGGATGCGGGAGCATTCTGGCGGGTTGTTGAAGAGTACAAGGTGAAAATTTTGTTCTCGGCGCCCACGGCATTTCGGGCGGTGCGGAAAGAAGATCCACACGGGGAGCATTTCAAAGCGTACGATACAAGCTCACTGACCGCCTTGTATCTGGCCGGTGAGCGGCTGGATCCACCGACCTATCATTGGTTGGAAGAGCTCACTAGTCTGCCGGTGGTCGATCACTGGTGGCAAACCGAGACCGGTTGGGCGATTGCATCCAACCCAAGGGGTTTGGAGTCCTTTGCACCCAAAGCGGGCTCCGCGACCAAAGCCACACCGGGCTTTAAGGTCGAGATTCTTGATCCGTCAGGTGATGCGGTGCCGGCTGGAGAGCAGGGCAGCGTGGTGATTAAGCGGCCATTGCCGCCTTCCTGTTTGCCGACGGTTTGGGGCAACCACACCCGGTTTGAAGAGTCTTATTTGAATCCTTATCCCGGTTATTACTTAACCGGTGACGGCGGCTTTATCGATCACGAAGGTTATATTTTCATCATGGGTCGAACCGATGATGTGATTAACGTGGCAGGTCATCGCCTGTCGACGGGTGAGATGGAAGAAATCGTGGCAGCGCATCCTGCGGTTGCCGAATGCGCGGTGATTGGCGTAGCTGATGAGCTCAAAGGGCAGTTGCCTCTGGGGCTTGTGGTTCTAAAAGATGGAGTGACCCAAGGCGCCGACGAGGTGGAAAAAGAGTTGGTTGCGGCGGTGCGTCAGCATATCGGTGCGGTGGCCTGTTTTAATAAGGCACTGATCGTTGAGCGGTTGCCAAAAACTCGTTCGGGCAAGATCTTACGGGCTACGCTTCGAAAGATTGCCGATGGCGAGTCGTACTCTATGCCTTCGACGATTGAAGATCCGACAGTGCTGTCTGAAATCGAGCAACGCTTCTAATTAGGCACCAATCAATGCAAGACGGCTGGCCTCCCAGTCGTCTTGTGGGGGTGCGAGTTGCATCCGCATCCAAACGCACTCCGCATCGAAATCGGTGCTGACTTTGAAGCCGAGTGCGCGCGCTAAACCTTGCATCCCTTTGTTTTGAATCATGGTTTCACCGTATATCAGTCGAGCCCCTCGGTCTCGCGCTAAATCCACCGCGGCTTGCAAGAGCAGTCGGCCGACTCCGGTGCGTTGCAAATCATCCCGTACCACCATGGCGAATTCTGCGGACAGCAGATCGGCATCGAAGATCACACGAATGACACCTAGGGTCTCGAACGCATCATCGGTCGGTACACTGACAATCAAAGCCACTTCGCGTGAATAATCCACGTGAGTCATGGCTGCGAGTTCACGCGCACTGAAGCTCTGCTTATCCGAGAAATACCGAAAACGAAGCGTTGCACGTGAGAGTTTCGACAAAAACACCCGATGTGCGTCTTCGTCTTCAGGTCGCAAAGGCCGAAGTCGTGCGGTGCGTCCATCGGTTAGTTGAACCGGTCGGTCGAGTGACTCAGGGTAGGGCGTAATGGCCGGTTGTGAGCGCTCACCGAGGGACAATTCATCTAGGTTGGCTTGCACCTGACCGCGTGCGATCGCCAAATTGACTCGCAAGGTGACGATCTCCGGCACCCGAGACAGCAGCCGGGAACAGCTCACCAGGGCAAGTGCGGCACCGGCAAAGCCCTGAGGGTCGGAGGTTTCGAGTACGCGGCCTGTGGCCGAACGGTGTAGTAAGTCCTCTGCCAAGGCCTGATTGATTGGCGGCAGTGTCACAGCGAGAGCCGGAAAATGCCCAGGAGGCTGATGAACAAAGATGACCGGCCCAAAAATCGGATCTCGACTGATGCCAGCGGCCACGCGAACCGGATTGGCACCCGAGACTGGATGACTTTCAAAGCCAGGCAAGCGGGTTGCAACAGCCTGGCGCTCGCTGGCAGACAGTCGTTCTGAGGCATCGGTTCGGTCTCGAAACCATTGTTCCGCGGGTCTCAGAGCGTCGAGGTCGTTGCCATCGACGTGTGCGTCGACGAGTCGGTTGGCGACCTCGTGTCTGGCCAAACTCAAAAATCCATTGAGGGCTTGTTCTGGCGTGGTGTAGACCGCCAAACCGGCCTGATCGAGTGCTTCGCGAAGCGCTTTACCCAAAATCATGCCGGGGACAGCGAGGTATAGCGGTCGGTTTAATTGGGCTTCAAACCGCTGAAATCGATCCGCCCAGGCCGCAAAGCTGACCGTGTCCGACCAGAGCCGTTCGGCCACGATCGGAATGAGGAGTCCATCCGCTGTTTCCCTCAGGTCAGATAAGGTGTCTGGGTCTGAGGGCAGTTGCTCGGGATGATCAAACCAGCTCGGTTCTTTTCGAATTTGAAAATCTTGGCGCCCTTCAAAGGCTTCGTAGAGGTGGTCGGCGGCCAAAGCCTCGAGTCCGTCGCCTGCACCCAAAATCAGGAGCCGCTGCCCATCATGGGTTCGGCGTTTGTTAAGGCTCTCTAGAGACTGGAATAGATCGTCTAAGGTGTTGAGGCTCGACGCTCCGGCACGGGCGATAGCGGCCTGATAAAGGAGTTCACGATCCAAGAAGTCAGGTGCTTCGGGGTCTTGCTCGGTTTGGAACTCACGTACCCGACCGGTGTGCAACACCATGACCGGTTTATGCCGAGAACAACTGCGAATGGCACTGATAAATCGGGCAGGGATGCGGAGTCGGTCGATCTGAATGGCGAGCGCATGACAATGCGGATCCTGGATCAGGGGGTCTACCAAGTCGGCTATGTTTACATCGACTGATCCACCAACGCAGATTAAGTGTGATAACCCAATATGACGGCCGGCCACCCAGTCCCGGACACAGGTTGCAATCGAGGGAGATTGGCAGAGTACGGCGATGGAACCCGGTCGGATCGTGGGCATCGGCAGACTGGGCCAGCTCGCGGGTGGATTGGCCAGTTGCAAATGGGGGATCACAAGCGTCGAGCAATCCGGTCCAATGATGCGGCTCGTGGTGGTGGCTTTTAGCTGAGCGAGCGCCTCCCGAATGGCGCGTGGGGTTCGCTCTGGGGTCTGTTTCAGCAGCACGATCAATGGCCAGCCCGCTTGGGCGGCGTCTTGGGTGTGACTCAATAACGCACTCGGTTCGGCCAAGAGACACAACACCGGACTCGTGGTGTGCAGGCTGGCGTTATAGGGTTCTATCGGGTCAGTCCAGACGGCGGTTTGTGCTTTGCTAGACTCGTTTTCGAACCATTGGTGCCAGCGATTGGCCTCAGACTGCATTTCAGCATCGGGCGCCCAGACGATCAGCGTCTTTGTTTTGAATAAATGTTGAAGGTACCGAGTACTCACGAAAACGTCCGCATGGCATCCATTAAATCTGCGTCCAACACCCCCGGGTGTGTCAGCGTATAGGATCGTTGAATTTGAAGTCGTTTCTGTGAACGGGTGTACGCGGGATCGTAGTGTTCCGCCAACAGCCCCTCGCTGAGTTTGAGCCACTGACTCTGCTCAATGGCATTCTGCCAGTCGGCGATTTGTTGACGGCTATGACGAAAGCCCAGTTTTTCGATCAACCGACGGGTGCCTTCTGGGTCGGTGGTGAGGTGTTGGTATTGTGCTAACGACAAGGCGGCGCGCATGGACCGATCGGCTTCCAGTGCCAGTGCGGGCGCCTGGATTAGCGCTTGAAACAGTCGCGCCGGAAGATGCAACTCACCCACCTTAGAAGACTCGGATTCCACCCAGACCGGTTGGTCGTGTGACAGGGTGGCTAACTGCTCAGCCAGCTTCGATTCAAAATATTTCTGTGACGGCTGAGGCCGGTTGGGCTCTTGACCGAGGACGGAGCCGCGATGATTGGCCAAGCCCTCTAAATCCAGTACCTGAAAGCCTTGTTCGGCCATCTGCTGAAGGATTAGGGTTTTGCCGCTGCCGGTGGGGCCGGTCAATAAGCGCCACTGAAAGCGGTCGGCGGCCCGGTCAAGCTCGCCTTGAACCACTCGGCGGTAGGCTTTGTAGCCACCGTGTAACACCGTGACCGGCCAGCCGATTTCATGGAAAA
>CAJXXD010000056.1 GCA_913062835.1 uncultured Gammaproteobacteria bacterium | reverse complement strand
TGCCGAGGTTTATCAGCGAACGCTCTCGATCCGACAGCGCGTCTCGATTCCAGATCTCATCCCACGCCACACGCGTTACTAAATCCTGCATCGGCTCTGTCAGGTCTGTCATTTGTGACAGTGCGTTATCAACAAAGGCATCGCCCATCACTTTGCGGCGCTTTTTCAATCCCTTTTCAAACGTTCCACTCATGACGTCAATCCAATACAGCCGTATTTCACTTCCACAAACTCCTCAATGCCATGCGGCCCGCCTTCACGGCCGAGACCCGACTCCTTCACTCCGCCAAAGGGCGCTACCTCAGTTGAAATAATGCCTGTATTTACTCCAATGATCCCGTAGTCCAATGCCTCATACACCCGAAATGTGCGCGACAAGTCTTCGGTATAAAAATAGGCGGCCAACCCATAAGGCGTGTCGTTGGCCAAGGCGATGGCTTCGTCTTCGGTTTCGAAGCGATAAATGGGCGCCACCGGCCCAAATGTTTCTTCTTGCGCCATCCGCATATCAGGTGTCACTCCGGTCAGCACGGTTGGGCTAAAAAATAATGACCCAGCGGGGTGAGACGCGCCTCCGACCACCACCTGAGCACCCCGTTCTAGCGCGTCGTTTAGGTGCGCTTGCACCTTCGCCATGCCATCTTCATTGATGAGAGGACCAATTTCGGCGCCTTCTGAGTCACCTGGGGCCACACGCAGTGCCGATACGCGATCCGAAAAGGCCTGTACAAACGCATCGTGGATACCACTTTGCACCAAAATTCGGTTGGCGCACACACAGGTTTGACCCGCATTTCGGAATTTACACAACATCGCACCCTCAACCGCCGCCTCCAGATTTGCATCATTGAAGACGATGAAAGGCGCATTTCCGCCTAACTCAAGGGACAGCTTTTTCACTGTATCGGCGCACTGACGATACAAAATCTTTCCCACAGCGGTGGAGCCTGTAAATGTGACCTTTCGCACTCTAGGATCCTGAGTCAGTACCGCACCGATACCGGCCGCATCGAGGCCCGTCACGCAGTTCAAAACTCCGGCCGGCACGCCAGCCTCATGAGCTAACTGAACCAATGCCAACGCCGTCAAGGGCGTGTCCTCGGAGGGCTTCACCACCACAGTACAGCCTGCGGCTAGGGCCGGTGACACTTTTCGGGTAATCATGGCCAATGGGAAATTCCAGGGGGTAATGGCTGCGACCACACCCACAGGTTGTTTGATCGCAATCACTCGTTTGTCACTCATGTGAGGCGGAATCACGTCACCATAGATACGTCGGCCCTCTTCGGCAAACCACTCCACGAAACTTGCGCCATAAGCTACCTCGCCTCGGGCCTCTGCCAGTGGCTTACCCATCTCTTCGGTGATCAGGGATGCCAGAGGCTCGGCATGCGCCTCAATCAATGAGAACCATCGCCTGAGGATTTGTGCACGCGCTTTTGCGGTCAGATCTGACCACGCTGGAAACGCCCGCTCTGCGGCGTCGATCGCAGCGACTGCCTCCGACGGCGACAAATCCGCGACAGCGGCAACTATCGATCCTGTGGCGGGATTGATGACGTTAAAGGTGTTTTCAGATTGGGCACCTACCCAAGCACCGTTAATGAAGGAACGTGGTTGATATCGCCTAAAACTGTCCTCAAGCAAAACACACAATTTGTCGGACCGCCTCACCAGAGGCTAAGCGCTCCATGGCGATGTTGATCTCGCTCAATTCCAAGCGATGCGAAATCATTCGATCCACTGGCAACCGTCCCCGGTGATGAAGCGCAATGAAATTTGGAATATCCCGAGACGGAACACAGCTCCCAACATAAGAACCAAGCAATGCTTTCTCTTCGGCCACTAAGCGCGCAGCAGGCAAAGACAGTCGATCGTCCGGATTAGGCAAGGCCGCAGTGACGGATCGACCGCCGCGCCGAGTGACCTCAATCGCGAGCTCTAACGCCGGCATGACCCCAGCAAACTCAGCCACAAGATCGCACCCACCCTGACTCAGTGCTTTGACCTGTGCGGCCGCATCGGGATCTCTCGCATCCACAAAATGATCCGCCCCAAGCGACAGCGCTAATTCTTTTTTCGCTGGATTGGCGTCAATCGCAATGATCTGTTTGGCACCACCAGCTACCGCACCCAACAGACCCGCTAAGCCCACACCCCCGAGCCCTACGATGGCCACGCGTTCACCGGTGCGTAAGGAGGCGGTATTGAGCACCGCACCGCATCCGGTCAATACAGCGCACCCAAAAACCGCCTGAACTGCCGGGTCTAAATCTGAGTCGATCGGCACCAGACTCCGGCGATGACAGATGGCGTAATCTGAAAAACAGGAAATCCCCAAATGGTGCAAAATGGGTTGGCCCTCGTGACGAATCCGAATGGCACCGGAAAGCAGTGTGCCTTCGGTATTGTGCTTTAACCCCGGCTCACACAGTGCCGGGCGCCCTTCGGCACAACAAGGACAATGGCCACACGATGGCACAAACACCATCGCCACGCGCTGCCCAGGTTTTAAATCTGAACTCCCTCCCACAGACACCACTTCGCCTACCGCCTCATGCCCTAGGGCCAGCGGTGTGGGTCTAGGTCGGTCACCATTAATCACAGACAAATCTGAATGACAGACCCCGGCGGCCAAGATCCGAACTAAAACTTCCTCAGGGCCAGGATCGTCCAGGGATGCTCGGACGATCTGCAAAGGATTTGTTTCGTGGTATGGGCGAGGTATGCCCATGGCGGGTAACAATGCAATACGGGTATCCATGCCGGGGACTCCTTCTTATTCACTTATCTGGCTCCGTCCATGGAGTGCAAACGATAGGTCAGGCAGCTCAGCCAGGCAACCGACCTAACCAGCCTTCCGTCCAAAATACACAGTAATCATCACAGCGATCGCAAACCACCAACTGTGCATGGGCAAATCGCTGTCTAACAAGATGGCCGACCAAAAGAGCGTAAGAAATACCTGAAACAGCTGCACTTGACCGATCCGAGCAACTCCACCCATCGCCAGTGCTTGATTCCACGCAAAGAACCCGAGATACATCGAAAAAACAGCCAAGGCCATCAGACTGACCAGGCTGTCGAGCGGTCGAGAAAGCAAAAACGCAGGCCAAGACAGACCGCTGAGGATCGCGCTCACTGGCAACCACACGATCAGTGACCAGGAAATGACCCACCACCCGCCATGCTTGACCGACAACCGACTGGAGAGCACGTAACCGTAAGATGCAAAGAAGGCAGCAGCCACTAACCACAGGTCGCCCGCGACCCAACCCCCCTCGCCCTCATACCAAGCAAAAGTGGACACCAAGACACTTCCAAGAACCGCCCAAACCCAAAACAAAGAACGCGCACGGTAACCATGGACCACGACCGATAAACCGGCCGTGGCCAGTGGCAAAATACCGAGCACGATCCCGCCGTGGTACGCGGGCACCGTTTGCAATCCAAGCGCCATGCTGAGCGGAAATCCATACGCTAGGCAGAGCCCGCACATCCACAAATTGCGGATTTCTGTGCGCTCAGGCCATGGCCTGCGACGGATCCCCACCACTACCACCGCCAACATGCCGGCAATCCCCGCACGAGCTGCAGTAATAAACCAGGGACTAAAATCTGCGAGTGCAATCTCAGTCAGAGGTAAGGTGGCTGCGAAGCACAATACGCCAAGTAACCCGAGACCATAGGCCTGCCACGGAGATGACTGTGTGTTCGAATGCGCCATGCACTCTCCAATGATCGAATTGAAACGAAAAGACCGTGAAGTGTTGAAGAAACCGCCACAGAAATCCACAGAATGCTTGCGGGGGCGCCAAAATTAACGGCACCATGGCAGAAAATAAAGATGAGCTCCCCAGGATAAACGCATGACACATCGAATAGGTTTCATCGGGTTAGGCACCATGGGTCTGCCCATGGCTCGGCATTTGATTCAACAAGGCCACACATTAACCATCTTCGCACGGCGTCCTTCAGTATTTGAAGAGCAGGCTCGGGATCTTGTCATCGATGGCGCTACGCCGACCACCTCGTTAAAAACAGTCGCTGAACAGTCTGAAATCATCATCACGAACGTATTAAGCACAGACGATGTGCACGAAGTCCTGTTGGGCCACGAGCAGGCTATCGCTCACCATGCTGCACCTGGCACGGTGGTCATCGATCATTCTACGATCGACCCAACTGCTACCGAAACGATGGCCGAGCAGCTGCATCGCCTTGAAATTTCATTGGTGGATGCCCCGGTTTCAGGCGGTGTCTGGGCTGCTGAAAGTGGCACTCTGGTCTCGATGATCGGAGGCAGCAAAGCCGCGTGCGATTTAGCACAAGACGTGATGGCCGCCTATACCAAACAAATAACGCGCGTTGGCGAATCCGGCCATGGGCAAATCGCAAAGCTCTGCAACCAGATTGCGCAGGTAATCACCATTCAAGGGGTCGCTGAATCACTCGCATTTGCCAAAGAACTCGGTGCAGATCCAGCCCGTGTCTTAGCGGCCATTGAAGGAGGCATGGGCGGCAGCCCAATGATGTCACTGATGGGGCCGAAGATGGTGAAATCAGACTATCAAGCGGGCATTGCGGCCAGACTTCACGCCAAAGATGCCACCATCGCATTGACTGCGGCTAAAAAGCATCAGTTGCCAACGCCCTGCTTAGCAGTTGTGGAAGCTCAGTACCAAAAGCTCATGGCCCAAGGACTTGGCGAATCGGACTCGTCAAGACTCTATGAGATGTTAGATGGCCTTAGGCTCTAATCATCAACGCGCTGCATAACAAAGGCGCGCTCCTGAACAAACTCGCCCGCGGCACGGTTGGTGCCGTGCGTGAATCCAGCATCCGACAACTGATTCCTGAGTTCCTGATTAAAGGCAGGACTGCCACAGATCATGATGCGGTCAGTGTCGGGCGACCAGGGCGACACATCTAAATCCGACCACAGGGCGCCGGTTTGCATACGCTCCGTGATGCGTCCGGGTGTCTCGAACGCCTCACGCGTAACTGTCGGGTAATAGGTTATTGGCAAATCGCTCAACAGGTCTCGATAGGCCAGCTCGGACACGGTCCGGACCGTATGCGTCACGATGACCTCATCAAACTTCTCAAAGGTTGCAGGATCACGGACGATCGATAAAAAGGGTGCGAGTCCAGTGCCTGTCGCCACACACCACAATCGCTTAGCCGGCGTCAGATTATCGATGATCAGGGTCCCGGTCGGGCGATCCCCCACTTCAATCTGATCACCTGGCTGAATATGCTGTAGCCTCTCCGTTAAAGGTCCCCCTGCGACCTTAATCGATAAGAACTCGAGCGAATCTTCGGAAGGCGCAGACGCGATACTGTATGCTCGCAACACATCATCATCGGCCATACCAATCATGGTGAATTGCCCTGCTTTAAACGGACGAATTTCCGGTGACCTGGTAGTCGTAAATGAAAACAGTGAATCAGAGTAGTGCGTGACGGTCAGTACAGTTTCTAAGTTCATGGTCCTTCCTTTGGCGCCGAATTGTAGTCGGTTTTCAATGGAACCCAAACCCTAGTGCAACGCCCGCTTCCATATCCAAGGATTGCAGTTGCTTATTTTGACCCCCACTGTACCTGTCTTCGTTAAGGATTCTCTATGGACACTTTCGCGGTTGCACTGACCCTATTCCTGATTATCGACCCCCTGGGCAACATCCCAATTTTCATGTCGGTATTAAAGCCTGTGGACCCTGCAAGGCGCCCCAAGATTCTCGCCCGCGAACTTGTGATTGCGCTTCTTTTGATGCTCGGTTTTTTATGGATAGGACCTCTTGCTTTAACCACGCTCAACCTCTCACCCGAAGCCGTAGCCATCAGCGGTGGCCTGATCTTAATGATCATCGCCATCCGCATGATCTTCCCCTCACGCGGTGGCGTGATGGGTGATGAAGAGGCAACTGAAGAACCCTTGATCGTGCCCTTGGCAACTCCCCTAATGGCGGGCCCGTCGATTTTGGCCACGCTGGTGCTGTTATCGGAGAGTCATCCTGAACGGAATGTCGATTGGACGCTGGCCATCGTCGGCGCTTGGGCCATCAGCGCCGCCATCCTCATGGCTTCAGAACCGTTGTACAAATTACTTGGTCATCGCGGACTAAAAGCCATAGAACGGCTGATGGGGATGATTCTGATTTCTATCGCGGTCCAAATGCTACTCGATGCGTTTACAGGGCTGGGTGTCAGCTCTTAAAGCACCGCGCAGTGAAACCGGATCGTCGGTGAACACCCCGGCCACTTGGAGGGACCTCAGATGCATGGCTTCTCTGGGGTCGTTGACGGTGTACACATACACGGGCTTTTCTAAAGCACCGAGTTCTTCCGTCTGTTCTTCTGTGAA
>CAJXXD010000055.1 GCA_913062835.1 uncultured Gammaproteobacteria bacterium | reverse complement strand
AACCCAGGAGGCCATCGGGTGCAGATGCCTCCACTGCGACTAACTGTTGGCCGTTATGTAACCGGTACGTTTCTGTCCCTTGCAGGGGCCGCCCTTCGTGGTCTCTGTCGAGCATCGGATAATATCCGGCGTGCTCTAAAATAAGACGCTCATAGCTACGAAGTGGACCTATTTTTCCGCTGGCCAAGCCAACTAGCGCATCAGTATAGGCGACAAAAAGCCCTTCAAGCTGAAGCCCCTCGGGAACCAAGTACTGACTGATTTCGTTGAGATAAAGGCCACCGATCAACCACTGCGCCTGGAGCGGAATCCGCGCACCGGCCGCCTCGTGCTTCTGCACCCGATAGAGACCCCCCGGGGCGCCCTTCAACTCGACGAAAAATGGTTGAAATAAATCGAATCGGGAGCTGCCTTTGGCGGCCCCTCTACCGACTGCACGGATGATTTGGTGGTCATCAGCTAGGAGAGTCAATAACAGACTGCTCTCTCGATAAGCGCTTTTACGGATCACCCAGACCCGTTGCATCAGTCAAACTCTGCGTAGCCGAGCGATTTCAAAGCACGCTCATCATTGGACCAACTGGCGCGGACCTTGACCCAAAGCTTCAATGCGACGTGCGCCTCAAGCAGATCCTCAAGCCGCTTTCGTGCTTCGATGCCAATCTGTTTCAACCGATGCCCGCCGTCACCCACTACGATCGCTTTTTGTCCGTCCCGCTCAACACTGATCAATGCATGAATGCCAACTCGATCGCCTTGATGATCAAAGGATTCAATCTCAACGGTGGTTTCATAGGGCACCTCATCACCCAATTGCCGCATGATTTGTTCGCGCACAATCTCGGCGGCTAAAAAACGTTGGGAGCGGTCGGTAATCTGGTCCTCGTCATACAAAAAAGGCCCTTCCGGCATCAACGCTTTCAGCCGGTTCACTAAATCATCCAAGTACAAGTTTTTTAGAGCAGAAACCGGGAAGATTTCATCAAATGCATAGCTGTTCGCAATCTTCTGGATATGAGGCAAAAGCACATTTTTATCAGCCAACACATCCGCTTTGTTTAGCACCCAGAACTTAGGGCACTGGACTCGTGCCACTTTTTGGTAAACGCGCTCGTCTTCGTCCGTCCAACGCGTGTGTTCAGTCAGCATCACGACCGCATCGACGGACGAAAGTACCTGTTCTGCGGTTTGATTCATCACCCGATTCATCGCCTTTGGCTGATCTTTGTGCATGCCGGGTGTATCAACAAAGGCAATTTGCACGTCCTCTTCGGTGAGAATGCCGAGTACCCGATGCCGAGTCGTCTGGGGTTTCCGCGAGGTGATCGACAACTTGAACCCCAGGATATGATTCAAGAGCGTGGACTTCCCCACATTAGGCCGGCCAACCAGTGCCACGAATCCGCAGTGCGTCATGCGTCACTTCCTTCGAGGCGCGCCAAGGCAGCCGCGGCTGCCGCTTGCTCTGCTTCACGCCGTGAGCTACCTGTACCCTCTAAGATGGGAAGTTGATCACCAAGGCAACAGGCCACCCGAAATGTCTGTTGATGCGCTGGACCCATTACCTCAAGCACCCGATAGGTCGGCAAATCCATACGCTCGCGCTGCATCCATTCTTGCAATGCAGTTTTCGGATCCTTCTCCACCAGGTTTGGATCCACCGCCGCAAATTCTGCTTCAAGCCACTGACCGATACAGGTTTGGCAAGCCACCATCCCACCGTCCAAATAAATGGCTCCAATCACCGCTTCCATGGCATCGGCCAAAATAGACTCACGACGCCGGCCCCCGCTCTTGCGCTCCCCTGTACCCAAACGGATCGCCTCTCCCAACTGAAGCCTCCTCGCCAACTGACCGAGAGATTGCCCTCGCACCAAGGACGCTCGCATCCGGGTGAGCTTGCCCTCACGCGCATCGGGATAGGCTTTGAAAAGGATTTCAGCGACCACAAAATTCACAATCGAGTCGCCTAGAAACTCGAGGCGCTCGTTGTGGACCGGGCCCACACTTCGATGTGTCAAGGCGGCTTCTAGGTGACCAACGTCTTTAAATCGATATCCTAGACGAGATTGAAGATCATCCAGCGGCGCACTCACTGGATCACCCGCACATCCGAAAATGACGGGAGAGAGAACAGTGCATCCCAATGCATCCATACGGCAAACGCTCGCCCGACAATCAGCGAGTCATCGACAAAACCCCAGACCCGACTGTCGTTGGAATTATCGCGGTTATCACCCAACACGAAGTATTGTCCCTCAGGCACCTGAATCGGTCCTAATGACCGTCCTGCCGTCGTGCGGCGCCAAATCCGGTGAGCACTCGTCCCGAGCTCTTCCACCCATTCTTCTGTGAGTGCGGGCAACTCCAGCGAGCCGTCTGGCTCAGCCGGTCTCAACGGCTGCATGACGCCATTCACAAACAAGGTTTTGTCACGATATTCCACCACATCGCCAGGCACTGCGACCACGCGCTTGATGAAATTGATTCTGGGGTCAGCTGGGTATTTAAAGACCATGACATCGCCGCGCTCTGGCTCGCCCACTTCCCAAACAGTCGTCCCCACCACAGGTAATCTCAGGCCGTAATCAAATTTGTTGACCAAAATGAAGTCGCCAATTTTAAGTGTCGGCAACATAGACCCGGAAGGAATTTGGAACGGCTCGAATAAAAAGGATCGCAACACCAATACCAAAAACAAAACCGGGAAAAACGACCGGCTGTAGTCAATGATGATTCCAGGCGGTTGATCACCCCGCCTTTTCTTAAAAAACAGCAGATCAAGGCCGTAAATGACACCAGAGACAAGAACGATGATGACCAGGATGAGCGTGAAGTCCATCCGTTAATCCACCTTCAAGACGGCTAAAAATGCATCTTGAGGGATTTCAACCCGGCCCACTTGCTTCATACGCTTCTTCCCTGCCTTTTGCTTTTCAAGCAACTTTCGCTTCCGACTGGCGTCGCCACCATAACATTTCGCGGTCACATTTTTCCGAAGTGCTTTGACGGTAGTCCGCGCGATTACATGCCGTCCAATCGCGGCCTGAATGGCGACGTCGAACATCTGCCTTGGGATCAGCTCACGAAGTTTCTCAGCCAGCTCGCGCCCCCTCGACTGAGCGTGATCGCGGTGCACAATAGCAGCCAAGGCGTCGACGCGCTCGCCATTGATCAACACGTCCAACCGAACCAGGGGGCAAGCCTCAAAACGGTCAAACCCATAATCTAATGATCCAAATCCGCGTGTCGCTGACTTCAGACGATCAAAGAAATCCATCACCACTTCAGCCATTGGCAAATCAAACTCGATTTGTACTTGATTGCCCATGTACCTTAGATCTTTTTGCATGCCACGCTTTTCGACACAAAGGGTCATCACTGCGCCCACGTAGTCATTTGGAACCAATATCGTGGCCGCGCAAATAGGCTCTCTCATTTCACTGATCGAACCAATGTCCGGCATTCGCGATGGGTTATCGACGTAGTGCACTTCACCGTCATTAGTCACAATTTCGTAAACCACGGTAGGCGCTGAGGTAATGAGATCCAAGTTGTATTCCCGCTCAAGGCGTTCTTGGATGATTTCCATGTGCAACATGCCCAAGAAACCACAGCGGAAGCCAAATCCCAGCGCATCAGAGCTTTCCGGTTCGTAGACCAAACTGGCGTCATTGAGTGTTAACTTTTCCAACGCCTCGCGAAAATCTTCAAAATCATCTGCCGAAACTGGGAATAAGCCCGCATAGACTTGTGGCTTCACTTTCTGAAATCCAGGGAGTGCCAGCGTGTCTGCGTGCTTGCTGTCTACCAAGGTGTCACCCACGGGCGCACCGTGGATGTCCTTGATACCGGCGATTAAATAGCCCACCTGGCCCGCCTCCAAGGCAGCCGAGGGCGAACGTTTCGGTGTGAACACTCCGACCTCATCAATCTGCCAATCCCGGCCTGTGCTTTTAACACGAATTTTTTGCCCTTTACGGACCGATCCTTGGGTTACACGGATAAGAGAAACAACGCCTAAGTAGTTGTCAAACCAGGAATCAATGATCAACGCCTGGGTGGGTAGGTCCCGATCAACCACAGGCGCCGGTATCTTCTCAATAATCTGCTCGAGAAGTTCGTCGATACCCATGCCGCTCTTCGCAGAACAAGCAACCGCTTCACTCGCATCAATGCCAATGATGTTTTCTATCTCAGCTTTAACTCGCTCAGGCTCCGCTTGTGGAAGGTCCATTTTGTTTAAGACAGGCACCACTTCCAAGCCCTGCTCGATTGCCGTGTAGCAGTTTGCAACCGACTGAGCCTCAACGCCTTGGGCTGCATCAACGACCAGCAGAGCGCCTTCACAGGCGTACAGAGAACGAGACACTTCGTAGCTAAAATCCACGTGGCCCGGTGTATCGATAAAGTTGAGCTCATAAACCTCACCGTCTTTAGCGGTGTAGTTCAGGGTCACGCTTTGCGCTTTGATGGTAATGCCGCGCTCTCGCTCAATGTCCATTGAGTCGAGAACCTGTGCCGCCATTTCCCGTTCCGACAACCCGCCGCACCGTTGGATAAAGCGGTCGGCGAGTGTCGATTTCCCATGGTCAATGTGGGCAATAATTGAAAAGTTACGTATGTTCGACGGCCTCAATGCCATCTCTCCTTGCGAAAAAACTGCCCTAGTCTACCGACCTAAACGCAAAGTGAGAAACGTTGAATTGCCTCCACGCACCACCAGCACAGGAATTGGACGGTCGACGGGCAGGTCGTCCAGCGCATTTTGCAGCGCCTGTGCCGATCGCACTTCCACTCCTCCGATCTGGGTCACCACATCACCGGCTAGGATGCCGGCTGCTCGGGCCGGCCCACCCGTGACCGATCGAACCACCACGCCGTACTCTAAACCTAGCTCAGACAACAGATCCTCGGGTGCAGACTCGACCTGCATGCCGATGACATCAATGGCTGGAGATTGGGGCCGTGCCGCCACCTGCGGGCTATCTGGAAGCTCTTCAATCGTCACTCGGATCGTGATGGTGTTACCGTCTCGCACCAACTCCACCGGCACGGTTTCACCCGGCTGGACCAGCCCCACCATCGGTGGTAGTGCGGACGAGCGCTCAACTTCACGGCCATTAAATTTAACAATAATGTCGCCCGCCATGATTCCGGCCTTACCTGCAGGTCCTTCAGCCGATGCCTGGGCGACCAATGCACCCATCGGCTTTTCCAGTCCAAACGACAATGCCAAATCGCGATTGACCTCTTGAATCAACACACCAAGCCAACCTCGGCGCACCACCCCGTCGGTCCGTAATTGGTCGGCTACATTCATGACCAAATTGGTCGGAATGGCGAAGGACAACCCCATGAAGCCACCCGAGCGGGTGAAAATTTGAGAATTAATGCCGACGACTTCACCCTCTAAATTGAACAGAGGACCTCCGGAGTTACCCGGGTTAATCGCCACATCGGTTTGAATAAAGGGTACGTAACTCTCATCCGGCAGAGAGCGACCCACTGCACTCACGATCCCAGCTGTGACACTGTAGTCAAACCCAAAGGGTGAACCAATCGCGACCACCCACTGGCCAGGCTCCACCTCGTCGCTATCGGCCAACCGAGCGACTGGCAAGTCTTCAGCATCAATTTTCAGCAAAGCGACATCAGAGCGCGGATCGGTTCCAACCACAGTGGCCTCAAATTCGCGACGATCATTTAATCGCACGATGACGGTATCTGCCCCTTCAATGACGTGATTATTAGTCAACACATACCCATCGTCGGAAATGATGAACCCGGAGCCCAAGGATTGCCCATCCCGCTCAGCAGGTGGCATGGGTAAACCCCGTTCAAAGAACTCACGAAAGAATGGAGGCAACTGCTCAAGATCGGGCATCTGCGGATTTTGCTCTGCCACGCGAGTTGACCGTGTGGAAATATTGACCACAGCGGGAGCCACGTCTTTCACGAGATCCGTAAAATCAGGCAGTGCTGCTTGCACTTGCAACGCCCACACCAACCCGCTGATCGAGAGCCACTGCACAATCGCTTTCATCGTTTCACCTTCACATATCTCTGTTTCGGACGCATTCGCGCCACCCACCATCCAATACCCACAGATCCGACCACAGGCAACAATCCCCAGGCACCCTGCATAGATAATGCCTCAGCGACCATCGCACCGAGCAACAAACCGCAGAGAGGTGCGCCGTAGAGCCACCCCACATCTTTTAAGATGGCAGCGCTGTCGAGTTCGACATCGATTGCATCCCCTGCTTTCACAGATATAGGTGCGTCAAGAGGAATCTCAAACTGCCGGGGGCCAGAAAATTTTCCAAGCCAATCGGCTCGACAACGACCGCTGGTTTGACATTGGGCGCACAAACCGGACTCAGACGGCATGACCCGAA
>CAJXXD010000054.1 GCA_913062835.1 uncultured Gammaproteobacteria bacterium | reverse complement strand
GATTCGAGTCGGACCCGGCACCTGCTCGACTGCAGCACGCATGCCTTCGACGATGTCACTGACTTCACGCCCATTCGGGGCCAGGCCCACTAAAATTTGACCTAAATGCGTACCCCTTAAAGGTTCGGTGTCTGTGAACTGCTGACCGGCATAACTGACCACGCCGCGGGCCTCACCATCTTGCAGGTTGGCATAGACCACCGACTCGGCCCTCAAAGTCATCTCAAGGGTGGACTCCAAGCGAGTGCCAGGCTCGGCTTCGATGTTCACATAAAACACACGGATCGGATCAGCCGCGAAAAAATCGGCCCGAATCTGGCCGCTCACCAACAATCCAATGGCGCCGAGAAACGCAAAACAGGCCACCCCTAAGGTCACAAATGGACGGCGCAGTGCGCGCACCAATAGATGGGTGTAGACATGCCGTATCCCACGATTGAAGCGGGTTCGAAACTTCTGCATCCGCCCCTCGGTGTTCAACCGCATCCCAGAACCCAACACGTGCCCCGGCAACATCCAGAACGCTTCGATGAGGCTGATCAACAAGGCAACCGAGACCACTAGGGGAATCACCATCATGAATTTCCCCAAAATCCCAGGTAACAGCATCAAGGGCATAAATGCCGCCACTGTGGTCAGCACAGCCGCTGTCACGGGGGCTGCGGTTTCTTTCAGGGCGTCGAGCACCGCATCCATCCCCTGCATGCCCCGCTCAATGCGGTAATAAATAGCCTCGACAACCACTACGGCATCGTCGACCAGCATGCCCAAGGCAATGACGACCCCAAGTAAGACTGTGACGTTCAAGGTCTGTCCCAGGCCGCTCAAAATCCAGAAGGTTCCTGCGAGAATGAAAGGTATACCCAGCGCGGTCAGTGTCGCGATTTTAAAACCCAAAAAGACCCAGGCCACCGCCAACACCAAGATCAGTCCGATCAAAGCGTTGTTTTGCATAATCGTTAGGGCTTTGCGGGTTGGGATAGTTTGGTCATCAATCAGTACCAACCGGGTGCCTGTGGCGGTTTCCAGAGCATTACGCTCTTCGACGAAGGCTTTCACCTCATCGACCAACTCTAGGGTATTGGCATTTTCCGCCTTCATGACCGCCAAGACCACGGCCGGTTGACCTTCATAGCGAACCAGTTCAGACCGCTCTGCCTGGGTGCGCGTGATGCGCGCTACATCTTGAAGGCGAAGCGCTCCGGACCGGCTCAAAATCGGGAACTCATTCAACCCCGTGGCCTCGACCGACTTCCCCTTCAAACGGACCAGCCACTGCTTATCGCCCACAGACAATTCACCGGCGGCTAAGTCTTGGAAATAGGCGGAAACCGTGTTGGCCAAATCTGAAGGGGCCAACCCGCTCGATGCCAAGGCTACCGGATCAAATTCAATACGAATTTCGGGATCGGACAGACCTTGGGTATCAATTCGATCGATCCGAGCACGACGTTCGAGTTCTTTTTCAATGAGCACCGCTTGCGATCGCAAGCTGTCATCGTCTCCAGCACCGACCAGTGCCAAGGTGGCCGCTGGGAATGCATTGGATGAAGTGATCTCGATGAAAATAGGATCCACGGCTTCATCGGGAAATTCGGCCTCGGCAGTATTGACCTCGCGCCGTAAATCCGCCAATCGGCGCTCAAATACCGTCTCGGAGACATCCTCAAACCGAACCAAAATCGACGATTGGCCCTCGCGCGAATAACTTGAGACGAAATCCAAGTCATCGACTCGCTGAATGGCGTCCTCCATGGGGTCGGTAATCCGACTCTCCACGTCCAATGCCGACGCGCCGGGCCAGGCGGTTACAATCACGATCCAGTTAAAGTTGATTGTCGGGTCTTGTTGCCGTGGAAGGTTCCAATAGGCCAGCGAGCCCACCGCCAACACTAAGATGAACGTCAGATTGGTAAGAACGCCATTTCCGATGAGTAGACGTGCCAAGCCCATCATGGGGTCGCAACCACCGCATCGCCGTCACGGACACGAAACCGACCGTTTTCAATCACTTTAAGATCGACAGGAAGATCGGTGATCTCGACCGGCTGACCCATCACCGCCTGAGGCCGCTCAATGAAGGCAGCGCGCGCACCATCCAACACCATCAGACCCAAACGCCCGTCCCGCTCGACCAGAAAATCTGCCGGTAAAAATTGACCCTCGGCATACACGCGGATCCGCCCGGGCAGTCCAGGCTCAAGGCGATGGCCCCGTGCCACAAACCGAACCAACCGAGTGGCCGTCTCACTCTCGACCGCCCCACCCATGGATACTTGTGTCAGCGGGATCTCTTGATTGTCGGATACGAAGGTCACGCGGTTGACGTTTTCAACATCTAAGGTGACTGGCACGCGCGCTCTGACTTCAACCGTTTGCGAGACCACCTCAAGTATCGGCGTACCGACTGCAACGCGTGTCCCTTGCGAGGCCAATTGTGCGGTCACCACGGCATCAAACGGAGCACGCACCTCGCACCGAGACGCCTGTAACTGGGCTTCCGCCAATCGCGCATCGGCCATTTCAAGCGCCTGTGCGGCCCGCTCCACATCGGTGGCTCGTGTATCTTTGAGTTCTTCACTGGCAATACTGCTCGCGGCCAGCTTGGCGATCCGTTCGGCTTGGCGTTTGGCAAATTCGAGTTCGACTTCGGTGCGCACACGATCGGCACGCGCTACGCGTTCTGATAAGCGGGCGTCACGACAATCGAGCAATGCAAGGCGATCGCCCTGATTCACCCGATCCCCTGGACGGGCATCTAAGGCCAAAATTTCTGCAGACAACCCAGACGATAATGCACTGGTATCTAACGGCTCAACCGTCGCAGAATATGAACTTTGACGCGCAATTGACTGAGCGGACAGATCAACGACGGTGACGGCAATTTCGGCCCATGCCGAGACTGAGATCAGCCCCAAAAAGAGCGCGACACTTGGCTTAGCCATGCAGATTCCTTGAGTCGAAAGTCAATTTGATGCAATGCACCAATTATGGAGCACGGCGCACGCGATTCCAATGGCTTCCATTGAATGTGTAATCAAGTCGGTCATGTAAACGCGAACTCCGCCCCTGCCAAAACTCAATGCGCGTAGCGGTGACTGCATAGCCGCCCCAATAGGGTGGACGCGGTACGTGGTCGGAATAGGTGCTCTCTAGCTCTGCCATGGCATCGGTCAACTCCGCATGCTCTGTAATCACAGTCGACTGGCGGCTTGCCCAGGCGCCTAATCGAGACCCCCGTGGACGTTCTTGAAAATAGCCGTCGTTCTCCGCATCCGATAGCTTTTCGACTGTCCCCTCAATGCGAACTTGACGTTCTAAACGATCCCACCAAAAACAGAGCGCAGCGCGTGGGCTCACCAGCAATTGTTCGCCTTTGTGGCTTAAGTAGTTGGTATAGAAATGAAATGCGCGATCCTTATGGCCCTTGAGCAAAACGATCCGAGCGTGCGGACAACCCATCTCATCGACCGTAGCGAGCGTCATGGCGTTTGGCTCAAGCTGCTCTGATGCGTGCGCGTCTTCCAACCATTGAGTGAACAAAGCCAAAGGATCATCACCTGCCGCCTCTTCGGTCAGTTGCCCAGCCTGGTAATCGCGCCGTAATGCTTCTAAATCAACAGCCATCAAATAGCTCCAATACATCGGTTAAACGGGTCACTGGAGACACCATCATGCCATCAATGGCCTGTTTGGGGGCGTTTGCTTTAGGCACGATCGCCCGTTTAAAGCCGTGCTTGGCGGCTTCACGGATGCGTTCTTGCCCCGAGGCCACCGGCCGGATTTCACCTGACAATCCGACCTCGCCAAATAACACCCATTCTTTGGGTACAGGCTTCCCACGAAAGCTCGAAACACAGGCCATGAGAGCCCCAAGGTCGGCTCCAGTCTCCGTCACGCGGACACCTCCGACGGCATTGACGAAGACGTCTTGATCCCCTAGCTGGAGCTGCCCATGCCGATGCAATATCGCGAGCAGCATAGCCAGCCGCTGACCGTCTAAGCCCACCGAGACCCGTTTTGGCGATCCCGCGAGGCTCCCATCAACCAGCGCTTGAACTTCCACCAACAAGGGGCGCGTGCCTTCCCAAGTGCAGATCACAGCCGAGCCCGATGCCACTTCATCCGGCCGCGACAAAAAAATCGCAGATGGATTTTTCACCTCTTTGAGACCTTGCTCGGTCATAGCAAAGACACCGAGCTCACCAACCGAGCCGAATCGATTTTTGTGTGCGCGCAGGGTTCTGAACCGGCCGCCGCTGTCGCCATCGAGCAACAAAGAGGCATCGATGATGTGCTCAAGCACTTTGGGCCCTGCCAGCGCACCTTCCTTGGTCACGTGCCCCACGAGCAGCACAATCACGCCGGTGGCCTTGGCCAATCGCGTTAGTAAAGCAGCAGACTCTCTCACCTGACCGACACTGCCGGGGGCTCCGCTTAAGGTTTCTACCTGCATCACCTGAACCGAATCCACCACTAACAAGCGAGGTTTCATGTCCTCGACCATCGCAGCAATGGCTTCAACCCGAGTCTCGGAAACACATTCTAACTGGGGGCCAGTCAGACCCAGTCGTTGTGCCCGAAGAGCGATCTGCTCAAGCGACTCTTCCCCGGTGACATACAAACACCGCTCAGTGGCTGACAGTTCGGTCGCCACTTGAAGCAAAAGAGTACTTTTACCCGCACCGGGCGCACCCCCAAGCAAAATCACCGAACCGTGCACAAAGCCGCCCCCGAGGACTCGGTCAAATTCGGAGTATCCAGAGTGGAGTCGAGACAATTTTTCCGGTTTGATCGCAGAAAGCTTCGCACGCTCGGGCAACGCACCCGCATAGCCACGACCGCCCCCTGACACCTTGGCAACCGGCGACTCCGTAACTTCCACTAAGGTATTCCAGGCTTGGCAACCTGGGCATTGCCCTGTCCACTGTGCAACCGAGGTGGCACAGGCTTGGCATTGAAACATCGAACGATTTTTGGCCACGTCATTCCTCCGTGGCCACAGGATAGACTAGTTTCTATCGCGCAGCTTGATCCGTTGGGGCCGTTAATGACCGTTTGGGGCGTTTCGAATTGCGTCCGGCCTGCTCCAGCGCCTCGGCTAGCACTTCAAGGACGACCTGGCAAACCAGCCGGTTGGTGAATCGCGCTAACGTTGCCGACGACGAATCGAGCACCAAATCCAATGTGCGATGGCATGCACGTGCCAGCGGCGACCCAGTTGGAGCAATCGCAATCAAGCGCGCACCCCGCTCATCGGCAAGTGTGGCCGACTGAACCATGGGGGCCGTCTCACCGTTGGTGCACAAGAACAAGAATAGATCCCCTTCACCCGCGGTATTCGCTGTTAACTCTTGGATGACCGCATCAGTGTGGACCAACACCGTCACCGGTGCTCCGATGAATAACTCTTGCGCACCCCGCGCCAATCCCGAGGTAGGTCCGAGTCCGTAGATCAACAAACGCCGGCAATCGCGAATCTCGCCAATCACCCCGGCCAAATCCTGCTCTGGCAACCGCGCGCGAGCTCGACTCAAACGCGACATCGCCGTCTCGAACATTTTATCTGCGAGCAATGGCGCGGTGTCAGTGTCGTTCAGACCACGGACTTGAAAACTCGCCGGGTTGGCCAGAGTTTGAGCTAAACGCAACTTAAAATCGGGGAACCCTTTGCATCCGAGCGACCGACAAAAACGATTGACCGTGGGCTCAGATACGCCAGCCGCCATGGCCAGTCGAGCAATACTCAAATGCACTGAGCGCTCTGGATCTGAGAGAATGGTTTCAGCGACCGCCCGTTCGGACTTGCTGAGATTTGAAAGTGACGCCCGGACTTGATCCAGCATTGTGCCGCTCCGTTGTAATTCTTCACATTTAATGAGCACACTAGGGTCAGCGATCCTTCTTAACCGCTTCACATGGAGAGTAACCGATGTTCAATCGTAGGACAATCTTACTGGCATACGTCTTACTATTTAGCGCACAAAATGCGATGTCAATGGAAGGATTGACCACCCTAGACGATCGCCCTGCCGTGCTTGAAACACCCGCCATTGTGAACTTTTGGGCCACCTGGTGTGCGCCCTGTATTAAAGAACTGCCAGACCTCGAAACGTTAGGAAAAAAGTTGGGGGCCGAGGCGACGGTGTACCTGGTGAACTTCGGCGAAAGTACCCAGACCATCGAAGCCTTTCAGGAAAAGGGTGTCTGGAAGATAGGTGTGTAAATTCATAAAAGTAACTAAATAAAAGCAGCGTCTTATTCATAGCTACACATGAACAAGCTTCGTATCGGCTACTCCCGGGCCGTCCAACTCACCGAGGGCTACCCTAGGTAGAAATACTACGTTTACCTAGGGTAGCCCTCGGTGATTTGCGTATCTTGGCGCAGAGTGAAAAGCACTGGAACGATGCAAGAA
>CAJXXD010000053.1 GCA_913062835.1 uncultured Gammaproteobacteria bacterium | reverse complement strand
TGCGTTGGGCCTAGATGGCCGTATGCCGGACGATGCACTAGCCACCGATGTCCGAGCGATCTGCGACACCTACCGCATGCACATCGAATTGGATCGTCGGGTCGCTGATTTGGGTGCCGGCGAACGGCAACGGCTGGAAATTCTTCGAGTGCTGCTGCAGGACCCGACGCTTCTTATACTCGATGAACCCACCTCGGTCTTAACGCCGCAAGAAACAGATGAATTGTTTGCGACGCTCGAGCGCTTATCCGATGAGGGCCGCTCCGTAATTTACATATCCCACAAGCTCGATGAAGTCCGCTCATTGTGTGATCGGGCCACGCTATTGCGAGGCGGTCGGGTCGTTGATGTGGTTGATCCGCGCCAAGAAAGCGCACGTTCTTTGGGTGAGAAAATGATTGGCGAACGCTTGGGTGAGGCCAAACGGGCCGCTCGGTCCGAGAATAGTCAGGCGGTCCGGCTCAGTATTCGCGCGGGTGAAGTCCGTCCGATATCTGAACGGGGTGTGGTGTTAACCGATCTGTATTTGTCTGTGGCGCCGGGATCGATCGTCGGCGTGGCTGGCGTGGCAGGAAACGGTCAAGACACCTTGTTTGATGTGTTATCAGGTGAGTTGCCGCTCGATAATCCAGAATCCATTTTGTTGGATAAGCAACCGGTGGGTGATTTGGGGATCGAGGCGCGTCGGCATCTGGGACTTCTATCGGCGCCAGAAGGCCGTTTGGGTCATGCGGCAGTGCCGGATCTGACGTTGTGGGAAAATGTGATTTTAAGTGCACGACACACCCGCGGCATTTTAAAGAATAAGCACGTGATTAGCGGAACCCAGGCCAAGCGATTTGCTGAAGACATCATGGCGACCTTCGACGTAAAGGCTGAGTCGGTTCAAGCCAAAGCCTCGAGTTTGTCGGGCGGTAACCTGCAGAAGTTCCTGATCGGCCGAGAATTACTCGGTCATCCCCAAGTATTTGTGGTGTCAAACCCGACTTGGGGCGTGGATGCCAAAGCACAGCAGTTTATCCATCAAGCCTTGATTGATTTAGCCGATCAGGGATGTGCCATTGTGATGATCAGCCAAGATATCGATGAATTGTTGTCGATGAGCGATCGTATTTGTGCAATCTGTCACGGTCGATTGAGTCGAACCTTTGAAACCAGTCAAATGACGCCTGAACACTTGGGGGTGTTGATGCTGGGACAGGAGTCGTTTGATGCTGCGGTTTGAGCCCAGAGCCGAAGTCAAATGGCATCATGAATGGTTGGCGGTGGCGGTTGCGCTCGGGCTGACTGCGGCGACAGTCTCGGCCATCTTTGTGTTGTTGGGTTTAGATCCGGCCTCAAGCCTTCACCGAATTGTGATTCGGCCATTATCGAGTGAGTACGGCATCAGTGAGTGGATCGCGAAAGCAACGCCTTTGATCATCATTGGCGTGGCTTTGTCGCTCGGCTTTCGTGCCGGTGTGTGGAATATCGGCGCCGAAGGGCAGTTGGTCGTGGGCGGGCTGACGGGTGGGGCGGTGGCCCTGGCCTTGTATGGTATTTCTGGCTGGTTTGTGTTGCCGTTAGTCCTGCTCGGTGGGGTACTTGGCGGAATGGTGTGGGCCTCAATTCCGGCATTGTTTAAAGTGCGCTTCAATGCCAGTGAGATCTTAGTCAGTTTGATGCTGACCTATGTTGCGATCCTTTTGTTAAGCGTGATGGTGCACGGACCGCTCAGAGATCCTGATGGATTTAATTTTCCGGAGAGCCGGTTGCTCCATGATGCCGCACGATTACCGCGTTTATTCGATGCCGGACGAGGCCATGTGGGGTTCATATTTGCATTGGTTTTCGCGGTGCTCGGCACCTGGATTGTGAAGCGGTGGCACCTAGGGTTTTCGATGAAGGTATCCGGCTTGGCACCGAAGGCTGCCGAATTTGCCGGATATAGCCGCGCTCATACGGTGTGGATCGCTCTGCTGATAGGCGGGGCTCTAAGCGGGCTTGCAGGCGTCATTGAAGTGACCGGTAACATTGGCCAGTTGGTGCCAAATATTTCGCCTTCCTATGGCTTTACCGCGATCATCGTGGCCTTCTTGGCCAGATTGCACCCACTGGCAGTTGTACCCGCGGGACTTCTTGTTGCGCTCTCGTATATTGCCGGCGAAGCCGCTCAACTGTCGCTGGGCATTCCGGGTGCTATGACACAAGTGTTCCAGGGGCTATTGCTATTCTTCTTACTGGGTGCCGCGATTTTGGTGAATTACCGTCTTCGTTGGGGAGGGCCGCATTGATGGATGCAACACTCATAGGCGCCATCATCCACGCGATTCTCGTGGCCTCGACGCCCTTGGTCTTTGCAGGACTGGGAGCGTTGATCCAAGAACGTGCCGGGGTCCTAAATCTTGGTATTGAGGGCTTGATGATTGTGGGTGCGTTGGCCGGCTTCGTGGTTGCATTATCCGGCCAACCGTTGGCATTGTCCGTAGTGGCCGCGGCCGGTGCCGGAGCCGCCCTGGCCCTGATCTTTGCAATATTGGTGTTACGACTGGAAGCCAATCCTGTGGCGACCGGGTTGGCGTTAACCTTGTTTGGCCTCGGTGTGGCCGCGTTATTCGGCGCCCAGTACGTGGGTGCCTCGGCGCCCCCAGTCAAAGCCTGGTCGATCCCGGTACTATCCGATATCCCCGTCTTGGGTCGTGCATTGTTCGCACATGATCCCTTGGTGTACGGGTCTGTTTTGTTGGCGATTATGTTGTGGTGGTTTCTTAACAAAACCCGAGGTGGATTGATTCTGCGTGCTGTCGGTGAGGATCATGATGCCGCTCATGCCATGGGTTTTTCAGTGATCGGGGTGCGCTTTTTAGCGATTTGTTTAGGCGGTGCCATGGCGGGTGTGGGTGGGGCGTACTTAACCCTGGTACAAACGCCCATGTTCGTCGAGGGGATGACTGCCGGTCGCGGTTGGATCGCACTGGCCTTGGTAGTGTTCGCTGCATGGCGTCCGCTCAGAGTCTTGCTCGGCGCATACTTATTTGGCAGTGTCACTATATTGCAGTTGCACAGTCAGGCATTGGGGATTTCGATTGCCGCTCAATGGCTTTCGATGTTGCCTTATTTGGCCACGGTAGTGGCTTTGGTTGTCATTTCCGCGCGCGGTGTTCAGGGGACTTCAGCCCCGGCTTCGTTAGGGAAAACGTTTCGTGTTTCACGTTAGTAAGGAGTTGCCCATGAAGGGGTTTGGTACAAAAGCAGTGGCTTTAGCAGCCGCATTGGTATTGGCTGCCTGTTCGGATAACGAGCAAGCCAGTGCGCCGGAGGGATCTTCTGATCGTGTGAAAGCCGGCTTTATTTACGTGGGCCCAGTGTCTGATGGGGGCTGGACCTATGAGCACAATCAGGGCCGCTTAGCGGTCGAAGCCGCTTTTGGCGACAAAGTCGAAACCACCTTTGTGGAAAGTGTCTCTGAGGGCCCAGACGCCGAACGTGTGTTGAGCCAGATGGCGAACGATGGTGCGGATATCATTTTTACGACCTCGTTTGGTTTTATGAACCCAACGGTCAAAGTGGCCGAGCAGTTTCCGAATGTGAAGTTCGAGCATGCCACCGGATTTAAGCGGGCTGATAACTTAGCGACCTATTCATCGCGGTTTTATGAAGGCCGTCATGTGCTGGGTTTGATCGCGGGTCAGATGACCAAAACCAACACCATCGGTTATATCGCGTCTTTCCCAATCCCCGAAGTGGTCCGTGGCATCAATGCGGCCTACTTGGCAGCGAAGAGCGTGAATCCAGACGTTCAGTTCAAAATCATCTGGGTATCAACTTGGTTTGATCCAGGTAAAGAAGCCGATGCAGCGAAAGCGTTGATCGATCAGGGCGCTGATATCTTGATGCAACATACGGATTCTCCAGCGGCAATGCAGATCGCCGAGCAGCGGGGTATTTTCGCGTTTGGACAGGCTTCAGATATGGCAGCACATGGCCCGAATGCGCAATTGACTTCAATCATTGACGATTGGGCTCCTTACTACATCGAGCGCGTGGGTGCTGTCATTGATGGGACTTGGAGCTCAAGCGACACCTGGGGTGGCTTCAACACGGGTATGGTGGCTTTGGCACCCTACGGTGCGGCCGTACCTGACGATGTGAAAGCCATGGCTGAAGAAGCGCGTATTGCGATTTCGGAAGGTCGTTTGCATCCGTTCACGGGTCCGGTCAACAAACAAGATGGTTCACCTTGGCTGGCGGCCGGCGAGACAGCGGATGACGGCACATTGCTTGGCATGGACTTCTATGTCGAAGGGATCGAAGGATCGCTTCCTTCAGGGCAGTGATGAGACATTGAGTCTCTGGTCGAGCCGGCGCGTGAGCCGGCTCACCACAGTCCAAATAACGACGGCCTCAATGCAAAGCACAACAAGGGCTGCAAACATCAGATCTGTTTGACCTCGTCCATTGGCATGCAGCATCAAATAACCTAACCCACTCGATGAGCCAACCCACTCGCCGACCACCGCACCGATCGGTGCCACGGAAGCGGCAATCCGTAATCCCGAAAACGCATGAGGCAATGCCAATGGCAGGCGCACGCGCCAAAATAGCGACCATTGCTTGGCATGTAAGCTGATGAAAGTGTCATGCCATCCGTCTGGCATTGCGCGAAAACCTGAAAGCGTGGCGGCGGTTACCGGGAAATAGACAATCAGTGTGGTCATCGCCAATTTCGATGCGAACCCATAGCCAAACCACAACATAAGAAGCGGCGCTAATGCGAAAACAGGCAGTGCCTGGCTCATCACCAAAAATGGCAAAGTGGCTCTTTTAAGTGGCTCTGACGTCGCGAGTGCACACGCGGTTAAAAAGCCTAAAGCACCCCCTAAGCCAAGACCGGCCAATATTTCGGCTGCAGTGACACTCCCGTGGAAGAGCAATTGCGCGTGGCGTTCGATCAGTGTGATCAATACCCGGTCCGGTCCGGGCAAAATAAAGTGCGGCAATTCGAACGCCCAAACGACAAGCCACCATGCAGCCAGTGCACCTCCTAGGGGCAGGATGCGCGCCATCACAGGCCAACCCCCAGCGCGTCCAATAGAACGCGGTCGTTTTCAAATTGAGTCAGTTCGAACGGCCCGGTGAGACTGGTCTCTGTTAACACCATCGCGTGAGATAACCAGTTCCGTGCGTCGAGTGGGTCGTGGGTGACTAAGACCACCGTTTGTTCTAACAGAAGTTCCCGACAAAGGCTCGCCATGTCGATTCGCGTAGAGCGATCGAGTCCGCTGAAGGGTTCGTCGAGTAAGACGCAATCCGCTTTTTCAAATAACACGCGAGCTAAGGCAACGCGGGCTCGCTGTCCGCCGCTTAATGTGTCAATGGTTCGCGGCCCAAAGCCCGCTAGGCCGACATCTGTCAAACGTTGTTCGATCTGTTCCGCATCGGCTGGTGTGACCGACTCGCCACGTAAGCGATTTCCGAGGCTAACGTTCTCGGCCACCGTCAACCACGGGAGGAGTACCGGTTGTTGCGCTAGGTAGGCAATGCGGTCCGTTTCAATCTCAATGTGCGGATGGTTGGCTGCATGAAGGATTGCTTTGAGTAGCGTTGATTTGCCAGTACCGGATCGACCGAGCAGTGCCACTTGTTCGCCTGGTTTAAGATGCCAAGTGACACGCGCTAAGGGGGGGTACCCCGGATAGCTTAGGTCGAATTGAGTGATCGAGAGCATGGCCGTTCCCCGCGAAGACTATGCACTCTACCGCGGGAGACCTTGGGTGTCATGTCAGGGCGTGTGCGTTCGGTAGTGTTCGGCTATTTTGGCGCCTAAAAGTGCAGACAGCATGTGCGATTCGGCCGACGCGGACTGCATCGACAGAGCAATCGGAACACGTGCGCCGAGCACCACGCCACAGCTGGATGCACCAGCAAAATACTCGAGTTGTTTGGCCAGCATGTTGGCTGATTCATTATCCGGAGCTACCAGAATGTCGGCTGGACCATGCACAGCGATGCGCCCGTGTTCGCTCACAGCCTCATCAAATGCGATTGGCCCATCCAGTCGGCCGCCTTGGATTTGCCTACGATCGGCCATTTTACAGAGTGCGGCTGCATCCAGTGTGGAGGGGTACTCAGGATCGATTCGATTGACCGCAGAAATCAGTGCGACCCTTGGGTCTTCAATACCCATCAATCGTGCGAGATCGATGGCGTTCTGCACCATGTCCACTTTGTCCTCAAGTCGAGGACGGTGATTCAATACCGCATCGGTGAGCCACAAAGGTTTTTGGTACAGCGGGACCTCAAAGCGGAATACATGAGACAAGCGGCGTTTGGTCAATAGAGTCGTATCTGACCGAACCGCGTCGAGTAATTCATTTTTTTCCAGGTTGCCTCGACACAGCAGTTCGACTTGACCCTCGCGTACCCACTTAGCGGCCAGTTCGGCTGACTGATGGCT
>CAJXXD010000052.1 GCA_913062835.1 uncultured Gammaproteobacteria bacterium | reverse complement strand
ATGGTGGCCAGAGAGGGAATCGAACCCCCGACACGAGGATTTTCAATCCTCTGCTCTACCAACTGAGCTATCTGGCCTTAAGAAGAGGCGCGTATTGAACAGAAATAAAGCGATCCTGTCAACTTGAAGGCGGCACATAACCTTCGGGTTTGGCGTAGTCTTCGTTGTCGAAAAATCGCTCCATTTCGCCGGTAAGAAAGCTGCGTGCAACGGGATCCATTAAATTGAGTCGATGCTCATTAATCAACATCGTCTGGTTGGCTTGCCACTCTTGCCAGGCCTGCTGGGATATCTCTTCGTAAATTTGTTGACCTAACTCGCCAGGCAATGGTGGCACGGCTAAGCCCGGCAATTCTGCTTTGTATTTTCTGCAAAAGACGGTCCTGCTCATGTCATATTCTCCTGTAATAGTCGATAAATGGGGGCGGGTAGGCCGCCTTCAAAGGTTCGTAGATCGACCCATTTCCCCGGCACTCTGGGTACGCTCGACAGACCCATTATTCGATGCAGTTGGAGATTTACGCTGAAGTGGCTAAATGCATGACGCAACTCACACACCTCTTCCACGTCTGCCAATTCAAGTCCAAGCTCCTTAGCCAGAGCCGACCGACTTTCTGAAATCGGCGGGGCATACAGGCCGCCCCAAATTCCCTTAGGGGGTCTTTTCACCACAAAGGTCTCATTGGCTGTATTGACGAGTTGCAGAACTACCCACTCCCTCGTTTGTTTGACCTTTCGGGTCTTTGGCTCGGGGAGCCGGTGCACTAGGTCTTGTTGGTACGCACTGCAATCAGAGACGAGCGGACAGCGATCGCAGGTGGGTTTCGACTTGGTACAGACCAAGGCGCCAAGATCCATCATCGCCTGAGTATGGATGGCAGCATCTTTGCCTTCCTTGGGTGTGAGGTCAGTTGCCAGCGCCCAAAGCCTTTTTTGTGCGTTGGCCGAGGTGAGGTCTCCGCTGATTGCAAACAGTCGTGCCAGCACCCGGCGAACGTTCCCGTCTTGAATTACGCCGTATTTCTCAAACCCAAGTGACAGGATGGCACCGGCTGTGGACCGGCCAATGCCTTTCAATGACATGAGCGCGCCTAACGTGTCAGGGAGCTCCCCGGCAAACTCATGCTGCACTTGTTTGGCCGCGTGGTGGAGGTTCCGGGCTCGCGCGTAATACCCAAGCCCCGCCCAATGAGAGAGCACCTCATCCATTGGCGCATCGGACAGAGCGGCCGGTGTTGGAAATCGGTCCATGAATCGTTGGTAATAGGGTATGACCGTGGCCACTTGGGTTTGTTGAAGCATGACTTCACTGACCCAAGTGGCGTAAGGCCCCTGGTGTTGCCAAGGCAAATCATGCCTGCCGTGAGTGAGGTGCCATTGAGCGAGGCGAAAAGCGAGGTCGGAGATCATCGATTAAATAGATTTTGAAGCAAGTCTTTTGCTTGTCCTTCGAGCCGATTTTCTAAAGCTCTGTTCAGTTGCTTTTGCACCTCTTGATTCAAGCGCTCTTTTGCTTTGTCCTCAACAACACGACTCAGGCTCCGTTGGAGCGCATCTCGATCAAGGCCACAGGCGATGGTTTGTTCTGATAACTGACCTCGGCAGGTCAGGGGCAACATCAGCCCGCGAATTGCGACCGGCGCATCACAGGTCCCAATCGCCCCATCGGCAGGAATTGCCGCTTGACCGGATAAATTCAGAGCGGTTGACACCAAGCTGAACCGCCCTTCCCCCGTCAGTCCGATATTGGCAATTTTTGCAGACATTGAAGTAATGTTGGCAATGCCTTCGTTGAACTCACCCCGAATCGCGAGTGTGTCGTCCACTTCCTCTGCGGCACGAACCGGTTGATTGGCTAACTGACACAAAGCATCTGAGACGCCTAGTGCGCCGAGTTTTGCTTCGGTGACCTGTACTCGAACCGGCCCGCTCAATGAACTCTTGGCCTCGTCGGTCGTGAGACCCGCGAAATTAAGATCGTAAGTGCCAGACACTTGGCCCGATAAGTCATCCAAAGGTGCGCTTAACGGCCATAGGGCCATGTCGAGTTGTTCGATCGAACCGGATATTGTGGTGATTTGCGGGGCCACTAAGTGAGTGCCAGATCCTCGAACTTGCCCACCAAATACAGTTGCATCGAGTCGTCCTAGCGTGATTTCTTCGGGCTGTATGCCCAATTCAATCCCAATATCCGTCAATGGGACCGAGTTGACTGTGAGTTGTCCGATTTCCAGCCGGTAGGCTCCAGGGGGTGGCGCGAACGGCCTGGCTGACTCTCGCGAGGCATCTTTCGATTCATTTGGACTGGTTAAATATCGATCAAGATCGAGTTCGGTAAGTAAAAGGTTTAAATCCACATCCCAGGGGTTGGTATTCAGGTCGAGGTTGCCTTTAAGTCGGCTTTGATCCAATGCGAAAAAAATCTGTCGGGCAGAAATTAATGAGTTGGACCACTTCAGGTTGAGACTGCCCTGAAGGGATCGCCATACGGTTGCATCCGCAGTGGTTGGTACAGGCTGATTGATGCCTTCAAGCCATTGTCTAGGAGAGAAGGGTTGTAACACGATACGTCCTTCACCCGATACACCGCCATTGAGCGCAAAACTGATCACCCCTTCCATCGACAAATCGAGGCTATCACTAGTCAGTTTTGGATTCCGAAAGGCAATTGCGTCAAAGGCAATCGAGGGCACCACGGTGGCAGTCAGCGTCAGCGGAATTGATCGAGTGCTGTCCGTGAGTGAAGCACTCAAGTCCAATGCGCTTTCTGAGCCTGGGCTCAGTGCCTCGACGTTCAAATCAAAGCCTTCAATCACCCAACCATTGGGCAAGCCAGCCAATTGGCCCTCGGTAATAGCCAATTCCCGGATAATCAGTGGCGTCGCCTGGAGTGGGGGTGACACCCCCCCACCTTGGTTTGTTTTTAGCGTGCTCTCAAGTACGGTCAGTTTAGGAGATACCGCCGTCAATCGATCGATTACCAATGTATCTGATAAAAGTGACAGCAAAGACAGTGAGCCTTCGAGGCGCTCGGCCTCGAGTCGGGCAGCCGCACTTTCCGCCTGTACATCGCGGATGCTTACTCCCAGCCAGGGGTAAAAACTCCATTCAATGCTGCCACCGATGGTGAGTTCAATCTGCTGTTGTTCGGCCATGCGGATCAGAGTGGGTTTCAGGTCATTCGGATCGAGCCACTGGGTGACATAAAACACAACGCCTGCGATCAGAGTGAGCAGTGCGCCGAGGGCAACGAAAATACCCTTGATCCATGCCATGTGATTTCCCCTGTCGTCAGCCATTGCCAGTCCCGGTATACTACGGCGTTTATGACGCCTTAAGGAACAGGCCATGGCAGATCGCATTGCTTCGGTTGAACGAAATACGCTGGAAACGCAGATTCAGATTACACTGAATCTCGATGGTACAGGGCAGGCCGCCTTCAAAACCGGGATTCCATTTTTCGAGCACATGTTGGATCAAGTCGCACGCCATGGATTGGTGGACCTGAAGATTGACGCCCAAGGCGATTTGGAAATCGATGACCACCATACAGTTGAGGATGTGGGCATCACGCTCGGCCAGGCGTTCGCTAAAGCGGTGGGTCACAAAAAGGGCATGACTCGCTACGGCCATGCCTATGTGCCTTTGGATGAAGCATTAAGCCGCGTGGTCATTGATTTTTCGGGGCGGCCTGGATTGTTTTATGACGTGCCTTTTACCCGCGCAGTCGTGGGTGGGTTCGATGTCGATTTGTTCCGCGAATTTTTCCAAGGGTTTGTGAACCATGCGCAGTGCACGTTGCACATCGATAATTTGAAGGGTGAGAATTCTCATCACCAAATTGAGACCGTATTTAAAGCCTTTGGCCGTGCACTTCGTATGGCGCTTGCGCAAGATCCTCGGATGGGGGACGTCATTCCCTCCACCAAAGGATCGCTTTGATGGCCCAAAAGGTAGCTGTAATTGATTACGGCTCCGGAAATCTTCACAGCGTCGCTAAGGCAATTGAACACGCCGGTGACTGTCAAGTGCTGGTGTCGAGTGACCCGCATGAAATAAAAACGGCGGATCGCGTGGTGCTTCCGGGTGTCGGTGCGATGGGCGACTGCATGGCGGGCCTCCAAGCAAGGGGCTTAGATAGCTTGGTACGCGAATTAGTGGGTCACACCCCGTTGATGGGCGTGTGTGTCGGCATGCAGATCCTCGCGGAATATGGAGAGGAGAGTGAAGGGGTGGATGCGCTCGGTATCTTCCCGGGTCACATTATACGTTTCCCAAACGATCTCACAGATCCCAATGGATTGAGCCTAAAAGTGCCGCATATGGGTTGGAACCAAGTCTCTGTGACAACCCACCCCATGTGGCGAGGCATTGAGAATCTGACGCGGTTTTATTTTGTGCACAGTTACCGCTATGCCGATTGGCAAGCTCCTTGCGTTGCCGGTATCTGCACCTACGGTGAGCCATTCGCTGCTGCCCTAGCGCGAGAGGGCGTGTTCGCGGTCCAGTTTCATCCGGAAAAGTCCCACGATGCCGGACTCTCTCTATATGCAAACTTTCTAACTTGGGATGGCTCATGCTGATTATTCCTGCGATTGATTTAAAACAAGGCCAGTGCGTTCGACTTCGCCAAGGGCGGATGGATGATGCAACCACGTATTCAGATGATCCGGTGGCTACAGCCACGCGTTGGGTAGAGGCCGGCTGCAGTCGTTTGCATGTGGTTGATCTCGATGGCGCATTTGCAGGGCGTCCAGAAAACCGTGAGGCCGTGGCAGGTATCATCGAAACCCACCCCAATCTGCCCGTTCAATTGGGTGGAGGTGTTCGAGACCTAGCCACGGTGGAATCTTATTTAGACCTAGGCCTAGCCTCCGTCATTATTGGCACACAGGCCGTCAAAGAGCCTGAGTTTGTGACCGAAGCCTGTCGTCTATTTCCCGGCCATATCATTGTTGGAGTGGATGCCAAAGACGGTTGGGTGGCCACTGAAGGGTGGGCCGAAGCAAGCAGTGTATCGGCGACTGAGGTGGTAAAGCGGTTTGCTGGCGATGGTGTGTCCTCGGTGGTTTACACAGACATCGGCCGCGATGGCATGATGTCAGGTGTCAATATTGAGGCGACCGCAGCGCTTGCGCGCGATACCGGTTGTCCGGTGATTGCCTCTGGCGGACTGAATGGGATGGCCGATGTAGCTGCGTTGCTTGAGGTCGAATCAGATGGTGTCATCGGCGCCATCACGGGTCGTGCAATTTATGAGGGTGCGCTCGATTTGGCTGCAGCTATTGCCCTTGCGGAGTCTCGATAGTGGGTTTAGCGAAGCGGATTATTCCATGCCTCGATGTCGACCAAGGCCGGGTGGTTAAGGGCGTTCAGTTTGAGGATATCCGCGATGCAGGCGATCCAGTCGAAGTCAGCCGTCGGTATAACCAGGAGGGCGCTGACGAGATCACGTTTTTGGATATCACAGCAAGCCATGAGAATCGAGGTACGACCTATGAGACCGTGTCACGCATGGCCAGTGAAGTGTTCATCCCCCTGACCGTGGGCGGCGGTGTGCGTACGACCGACAATATTCGTGATCTTCTGTTGGCCGGTGCCGACAAAGTATCCATTAATACGGCGGCTGTATTTGATCCAGAGTTTGTGAAACGGGCGTCAGATAAATTTGGCTCGCAGTGCATCGTGGTCGCTATTGATGCCAAGCAAGTCGCGCCCGACCGTTGGGAAATTTTCACCCACGGTGGCCGCAAGCCCACAGGTCTCGATTGTGTGGAATGGGCGCGTCGGATGGTGAGCTATGGTGCGGGTGAAATCTTACTGACCTCCATGGATCGGGACGGGACGCGAGATGGGTTTGATTTGGGAGTGACTCGCGCAGTGGCTGATGCCGTGTCAGTGCCTGTGATCGCATCGGGTGGCGTGGGTCAGCTAGATCATCTGGTTGATGGCGTTCTCAAAGGCCATGCAGATGCAGTGCTCGCCGCGAGTATTTTTCACTTCAGGCAGTACACCATTGCCGAAGCGAAGGCAGCCATGCAGGCCGCAGGCATTGAGGTCAGACTCTAACGACTCAAGATTTGAGCGCCTCGGAGCAAGTTGAAAGCATGCACTAATTGATTGTCTCCCGCGAGTCGCTCCGATAACTCATCCCCCTCGGTCTCACCTGAGGCGTTCTCCAAATGATCCGGTAAGTCCGCTTCACGTGTCCGTCGATCGGTTTCGATTAGGGCATCACCGCCGGTGACCTGAATCGTCGGTTGAATTCCAGTGGCCTGGATCGAACGGCCTAAGGGGGTGTAGTAGAGCGCCGTGGTCAGACGCAACGCGCCGGCCTCGCCGAGCGGGATGATGGTCTGCACCGACCCCTTGCCGAAGGACTTGGTGCCGACGACGGTCGCGCGCCGGTGATCCTGAAGGGCGCCGGCGACGATCTCGGAGGCCGATGCGGAGCCGCC
>CAJXXD010000051.1 GCA_913062835.1 uncultured Gammaproteobacteria bacterium | reverse complement strand
GCTAATGCTTGCGAGAGGTGATGCCTCTCGGTGCCGGCAGACAGCGGGTGGAGACGACGCGTTTCGCTAAATCGACGGGCTAAAGTTTCGTCGTTGGCGTCGATAAAAATTACATCCACTCGATTGGCATGGGCTTGGGCTTCAGCCACCAGTGCAGGGACATCAGATGGGTTGCCGAGGGTTCGAATATCGATCGATACGGCGAGATTCCGATCTGGTGTGGCTGTTTTGACCGTCTCGATGGTTTGAGGCAAGAGCGCCACGGGCAGGTTGTCGATGCAATAAAAATTCAGATCTTCCAGAGCGCCGAGCGCTGAGGATTTTCCTGCGCCGGATCGCCCCGAAACGATCACCAAGTGCATTACAACGGCTCTGTGGTAAAAGCCGACAGCGCGACTTGGTAGAGTTCGTCTGCACTGGTCGCCATTTGCAAATCATGACGGAACTGGTCTTTGGCAAAGCATTCTGCAAGGCCGGCCAGTAAATTTAGATGCAGTTGATTGGTCGATTCAGGCACCAGCAACACAAACAAGAGTTCGACCGGTTGACCGTCAATCGAGTCGAAGTCGATGCCTTGGTTTAATTGGATGAGATACCCCTTGGCTTCACTCTCGGACAAACTCGGCAATCGGCAATGGGGTATTGCCACGCCGTAGCCAATGCCAGTGGATCCAAGCCGCTCACGGTCGATCAGGCCTTGGTATACGTCTTCCGATTCGAGTTGGCTCTCGTCCGCAATGAATTCAGCGGTCAATTCCAAAACGCGCTTTTTTGAGCCACCTTCCAGGTTGGCTAGCACTCTGGCTGGGGTAATGATCTCTGTCAGTTGCATGACTCTGATTCGTGTTGATGAATTTCGCGGCGGCATCCTGTCGCCGCCGCGTAGTGTAGGACGGTTTTAGTTTCCGTGCATCCGGCTGATGGTTTTTTCTCGGTGTTTCACCAATTGCCGGTCCAATTTGTCGGCCAGCGCGTCAATGGCAGCGTACATGTCATCGTGTTCAGCGGATGCGTGGATGTCGGCACCTGCCACGTGAACATTGCCTTCAGCCTTCTGGCGTTGTTTCTCCACGGTCAGAGTGATTTCGACCTTGGTGATGTGCTCAGCATGTCGCTCTACACGTTCTAGTTTTTCTTCGATATAGCCTTTAAGCGCGTCGGTGACATCGAGTTGGTGACCGCTGATGCTGATTTGCATGACTCTCTCCTATGTAGGTAAGTGACTAGGACTCCGTCCCCAGTTCCACTATGCGCTTTTTCGACCGGGCAGAAAACCCTTAGAAGACCTGTTTTCGCTCGCTTGATCCTGCGATGCCGAGCATCTCTCGATATTTGGCGACCGTGCGCCTAGCCACCTGAAATCCTTTCTCTGACAGCAACACGCTGAGTTTCTGGTCCGATAGCGGTTTTTTCGGGTTTTCCGTGGCGACCAAGGCTTTGATGTGCTCCCGGATGGCAGTGGATGAGGCTTCGCCACCGCCGTCGGTTCCGACGTGACTTGAGAAAAAGTACTTTAGCTCTAGAGTGCCACGGGGTGTGTGGATGTATTTTTGGGTGGTGACTCGACTGATGGTGGACTCATGCATGTCGACTTTTTCGGCTATGTCGGCCAACACCATCGGTTTCATGGCGGTGGGTCCATGCTCGAAGAAGTCAATTTGTGCTTCCACAATGCAACTCCCGACCTTCAACAGCGTTTCCGCCCGGCTTTTTAAGCTCTTGATAAACCAGCGAGCTTCTTGCAAGTGATTCTTTAAATACTCATTGGTTTCACTTTTATCGCCGCTCTTAATCAATTGTTGGTAAGTGTGATTAATTGCGACTCGTGGCAGGGCGTCTGGATTTAATTCGACCAACCAACCGGCATCGGTGCGGCGGACTACCAAATCGGGGATGACATAGTCGGCTTGGCTGGCGGTCATCGCACTGCCGGGCTTTGGATCTAAGGAGCGAATCACGGTGATAGCCATCTCCAGTGTTGCGTCATTACAGCCCAAAGCCCGTCTTAAACCTGCTTTATCTCTCTTGCCCAGAAGATCCAGATGTTGCTCGACTAATTGGATGGCGACGCTGACGTCGGCACCGAGCTGTTTGAGGTTGTGTAATTGCACCAAGAGGCATTCTTGGACTGAACGGCTGCCGACACCGATCGGATCGAGTCGTTGGATACGATGTAAAACACACTCGATTTCGTCGACTTCGAGCTCGGGTAACTCATCAATGAGCGCATTCTGTAACTCTGAGAGGTCAGCCTCTAAAAAACCGTCCGCATTGATCGAGTCCACCAGCACGCGCGCAATCCATTGATCTCGATCGGTCAGCGGTAGCAGGTTCAATTGCCACAGTAAGTGCTCAGTTAAACTGGTCTCAATCGCGGTTCGATTCTCGATACGATCGGAATCCTCGTCACCCATCGTGCGCGAAGTGACCGGTCGATTGATGTCAAAGTAATCGGTATCCGACCATTCGGTTTCGACCGCCACCTCCAGCCTATCTATGTTCTCGTCGGCATTGGTCTGCTCGGTTGGGATGGTGGGCTCATCAAGTTCTTGTTCGAGCTCAAGCAACGGGTTTTCTTCTAGGGCTCGATTGATCTCTTGCTCAAGATCCAGGGTCGACATTTGCAACAGCTTGATCGCCTGCTGCAATTGCGGCGTCATGGTTAGGCTTTGGCCGATCCGAAGTTGAAGGCTTTGTTTCATTCCGGAAGTGTCATGCTGAAGTGATCGCCCAGATAGACGGCGCGAACTTCGGGGTGTACCAATAAACTTGCGGGCGCGCCCTCGGCTAGGACGCGACCGGCATTCACGATGTAGCCGCGATGACAAATGCCGAGGGTTTCTCGCACATTGTGGTCGGTGATGAGAACGCCGATGCCCTTAGAGGCGAGATGCTGAATGATGCTCTGGATGTCTGAGACCGAGATCGGGTCTACCCCCGCGAAGGGTTCATCGAGCAACATGAATTTCGGGTTTGAGCAGAGCGCTCGAGCAATTTCCACGCGCCGTCTTTCGCCCCCAGATAAGGCCATGCCCAGGGTCTGTGAGAGGTGTGCGAGATTGAATTCGTCCAGTAAACGTTCCCGTTCGGCCAGCCGCTCTGCACCACTCAAATCAGCGCGCAGCTCCAAAATCGCCATCAAATTATCGGCCACGGTGAGCTTTCGAAACACACTGGCCTCTTGAGGGAGGTAGCCAAGGCCCGCTTGAGCCCGCCCATGCATGGGAGACTCTGTGATGTCTGTTTCACCAATTAAGATTTGTCCGGCATCTTGTTTAACGAGTCCCACAATCATGTAGAAACTGGTGGTTTTGCCAGCGCCATTGGGTCCAAGAAGTCCTACGATTTCACCGGCACCCACCGACAATGACAGATCGGAGACAACCGTCCGTCCCTTGTAGGTTTTTTGAAGATGTCGGGCGATAAGGTCAGTCATTGGTTTTTGGCTGCATGGTCATGTTGACGCGTTCCGCTCGATTGCCTGAGGCAATTACTTCGCCTGACTCGAGGTGATAGGTAATCTCAGGACCGGCGAATAAAGAGCCTTCTGAACGCACCTCGGCGTCACCGCTTAAGACCACAAGATCCGTATCAAAGGCATATCGAATGGTGTTCGCTTTGCCGCGAACCGGCTCCTTGTCTGTCAGTCGTCTTTGATTTTCAAAGCGTGCAGGCGCTCCCTCGGCCAGAAAGGTTTCCACTTCATTGTTGTCGTTGGTGGTGAGGTCGACCACATCGCCGGTTAATTTAAACGTACCTTGTTGAACCTCGACCGCGCCTTCATACCGCACGCGATTCTCGGTTTCATTCATGACCGCTTGGTCGGCTTGGATATCGATCGGCTGATCTCGGTCTTCAGGCAGTGCGCTCACTGAGCCACTCAGTATCAGCGCGACTGCGAAGAGGGTTTTCTTTGCCATTGTGTCCTCACGTTGTCACCGAGTGTGTATTCACTGGTTTGTAAATTCATGACTAAGGAGTCACCGATGCTTTCGCTGGTGCCTTGAACAAGCGTAGTGGTTGTATCCGAGGTGACCAGATCGGTGGTTTGATCCCAAAGTAAGGTCTCGCCACTGAGTGTCCAGGGTTCGCTCCCGGGTTGTTCGCGAATGGCGAGGACATCGGTGTGTAACCGGACTGTATTTCGATCCCCAGATAAGGTTCCCGTGTTCCCTTCAAGATACCAAGTGGCTGGAGGGCGTTCTAACCAAAGTTTCGGTTGCTCGAGTTCGGCATCGGCGCGATCGCCAAAATCCAGAAGACTGGCCGCTACGCGTGTACTTTCGAGGTATCCGTCCTCATCATAAAGACGCTGGTGTACCCCTTCCATAAAGGCCTCAGGTTTTAGGTCTGTGATGCGGGCCAATTCCGGATCCACGGCTGTGGTGAAGCGGGGTCCGGATAAACTGGCAACCAGCAATCCGATGGCGAGCGCGCCAAACAGCCAGCGCACACCGGTCCGATTCACGCGCTCATCTCCTCAAAGACCGTCAATGGATCAAGGCCTCGCGCCACGATGATATGTTCGCATACCTCGCGGACCGCGCCATGCCCACCTTTGACTTGAGTGACAAAGGCGGCCCGATCTTGAACGGCCACGGGGGCATTGGGTACGGACGCAAAAAAACCGGCTTTGTCGGCGGCGCTGACATCTGGGTAGTCGTCGCCCATGTACCCCAGGTCTTTTTTCTCAAGGTGCAATGTGTTGGCCAATTCAAGCAGTGCGGTCCCTTTGTCTTCCCGCGCCTGGATAATGTGATCGACACCGAGTTCGGTGAATCGATGGGCGACCATCGGGGATCGACGGCCCGTAATAATGGCCACTTCGATCCCTAAGTGACGAAGAAGCTTTAAGCCCAACCCATCGAGAATGGAAAAGGCTTTGAGGGTGTCTCCGTCGGCTCCGTAATACAGGGTGCCGTCGGTGAATACGCCATCGACGTCAAAGGCCATCAACTTGAGGGTTTGTGCACTCATACCACGCCCGCCTGCAACAAATCATGCATATTGAGTACCCCGACCGGCAGGTGTTCGTCTGTGATGACAATCGCGTTGATGCGTTTTTCTTGCATCAGTCGCACCGCTTCTGCGGCCAAGGCGCCGGCCGAAAGCGTAGTGCCCCCTTGGGTCATTAGTTGTTCGATATGGCAGTCGGTCAGGCTTCGGCCCTGCTCGAGTGCTCGACGCAAGTCCCCGTCTGAGAATACGCCCACTAAGCGGCCGGCTTCGTCCAAGACGGTAGTAAACCCCAATCGTTTGGCGGTCATTTCCAAAAGAGCATCAGAGATTCTCGCGTTCCGTTCAACACGCGGCATGGCATCCCCTCGGTGCATGATGTCATCGACTTTGAGCAGCAGCTTGCGGCCGAGCGCACCGCCGGGGTGACTGAATGCAAAATCTTCATGTGAAAAACCTCGGGCTTCGAGCAGCGAGATTGCCAAGGCATCGCCCATCGCTAGGGCCGCCGTCGTACTGGCGGTCGGTGCGAGATTTAAGGGGCAGGCTTCTTCTGTCACAGCGACGCAGAGGTGCGCATCGGATGCCTCTGCCAGTGGCGATGCCGGATCCCCGGTCAGGCTGATCAGGGGTACTCCCAGTCGTTTGATTAACGGCAGCAAGGTCAGAATTTCTGCTGTGCTGCCGCTGTTGGACAGTGCGAGGACCACATCTTGTTTAGTGAGCATACCGAGGTCGCCGTGAGAGGCTTCGGCCGGATGCATGAAAAATGATGGGGTCCCGGTCGAGGCAAGTGTGGCGGCGATTTTGTGTCCGATATGGCCGGATTTGCCCATGCCAGTGACCACAACCCGTCCACGGCAATTGAGGCAAAGCTCGCAGGCCGCGGCGAAAGATTCGTCGAGTTGGGTGGTCAAATTAGCCACGGCCGCCGACTCTAAGGCAAGCGTCCGTCGCGCGGAATCGAGATAATTCATGAAATGGGCACGATCGTTGCAGCGATGTGGACAAGATAGCCCACGTAGAGCAGAAGAAAAAGGGATCCGTACCGGCGGCTGATGGTCCCTTGGGTCGCAAATCGTGAGATGAGCCATAAGAGGAGGGTCAGTCCAACGGTCCAGGGCAAATCCCGAATGTACACCTCTGGGTCGACAGCGAAGGGGTGTATGACCGCGGCGATACCGATGACGCCTAGGAAATTAAATAGATTAGACCCAATGACCGTGCCCAAGGCCATGTCGGTTTTTCCTTTTAAGGCGGAGGCAACGCTGGAGGCCAGTTCGGGCAGACTGGTCCCTATGGCCACGATGGTCAATCCAATGACCAGTTCCGAAACACCTAGCTCAAGCGCAATGGCGGTCGCGCCCCACACCAATGCGTTCGAGCTGGCCAATAGCACCAATAAACCGCCAATAGTCAGTGCTAACCCCATGCCCAGACTGTAATCGTGAATCTCTACTTCGTCGCTGACCGATGCTTCGTCTTTCATCAAGCGATACAGCAGGATCGGCAGGGCAATCAGCAAAGCAAGGCCCGCCCAAAGGTCAAAGACGCCGCGAAGCGCCAGTGCACTGACGACCAAAGAGACCGCTAAAATGACGGGCATTTCGCGGCGGACCAACAGTCGAGACACGAG
>CAJXXD010000050.1 GCA_913062835.1 uncultured Gammaproteobacteria bacterium | reverse complement strand
TCGAATCGACCACAAATAAGGTCTCAACTGGATTGACCGCCTGATGCAACGACTTAATCTCAGCCATCATGGCCTCATCGATGCCGAGTCGACCTGCGGTATCCACCAGCAACACATCAAAGCCACCGCGCTCAGCTTGAGCCAAAGCCGCCTTTGCCAGGGCATCAGGCGCCTCCTGAGGGGTACTCGGGTACACTTCGACCTCAATCTGCGCACCGAGTGTGGCCAACTGATCCATGGCCGCAGGTCGATACACATCCACACTGACCAGCAATACTTTTTTCTTCTCGCGCTCGGTTAAGAATTTCGCCAGCTTTGCCGCGGTCGTCGTTTTACCAGCCCCTTGCAAGCCAGCCAGCAAGACCACTGCCGGTGGACGCGCTGAAAGATTCAGCCGCTCAGAAGGCCCGCCGAGGACTGTCTCGAGCTCACTTTGCACGACCTTTAGAAATTGTTGGCCGGGCGTTAAGCTGGCTCGGACTTCGCGACCCAGGGCGCGGGTCCGCACTTGGGACACAAACTGCTTGACCACAGGCAAGGCAACATCGGCCTCTAACAAGGCTTTTCGCACTTCTTTTAAGGTGGAAGCAATATTGTCTTCGGTCAGCCGGGCCTTTTTACCCATGGCTTGCAGCGATTTGGTGAGGCGCTCACTGAGTGAATTAAACATGTGATCTCTTTTGACTCGCGTTCGAACGCTCTATGATAACGAAAAATAGCCACTGAGTTCGATGATGTCGTTAATACTTCCCGGTTTGCTTGCCACTACGGTGCTCTTTGCAACCGGCGCACGACAATTTACAGCCTTACAAAAAGGTCAGATCCGAGACATCGGGGCCTTATTACTGGCCGTCCTTGGCTGCGCCTTGACGGTCGTTGTCGCCTGGGTGGTATTTGAAGCCAATGGCGGGCGACCCACCACCGGTCTGATGGGCAGCATTATGGGGCTCTTATTGATCGTCATTATTCTGGCGGCCAGCATCCGACAACCGGTCAATGTCTTATTGATCGGCGTCGCGCCTTTGACTGGGTTATTCACCCTATTGGCTTCAATGCGAAGCCCCACCGAGGAGCTTGGCCCGCTGAATACGGAAATTGCATTGCACATCGCGGCCTCGATCCTGGCGTATGGCGCAGTGGCCTTTTCGGGCACCTTGTCGTTTTTAGTCTCTTGGCATCACACCAAGCTCAAAGAACGGCCCGTTTCGCGATGGATTTCCGTGCTGCCACCACTCGATGCAATGGAGCATCTGTTTCTCCGAACCGTCCAAATGGCGTGGTGGACACTGACCTTTGCGCTGATTACCGGAGCGCTGTTTGTCGATGACTTCTATGCACAACATCTGGCACACAAAACCACGCTGTCGGTGATCGCATGGATCGGCATGTCCCTAGCGCTGTGGCAGCATCATCGAGACGGCGGTGTCACACGGTTGATGCGACTCACCGCAATTTGGGCTGCCCTTCTGTTATGCATTGGCTATCTGGGCAGCAAAGCCATCTTGGAGTTTGTGTTGTGATAGGACCGCGCGCTTGAGTGAGATCTCAAACGAAACGCTGGGGCTGATTCTTGTTGGCTTGATCTTCCTATCGGCGTTTTTCTCAAGTTCTGAAACCGGCTTGATGGCTATCAATCGAGTCCGCCTGCAGCATCAGGCCGCCGAAGGGTCACCAGCCGCCAACCGCATTTTACGATTACTCGAACGGCCCGATCGACTGATTGGCCTGATCCTAATCGGCAACAACTTCGTCAATATCCTGGCTTCCGCCATTGCCACCGTATTGGCGGTGCGTATTTTTGGCGATGCCGGCGTCGCAATTGCCACAGGCGCTTTGACATTGGTCATTCTGATCTTCGCGGAGGTCACTCCCAAAACCTTTGCCGCGCTCCACCCCGAACGGATCGCGACACCGTCCAGCTTGATCCTGACCCCCTTACTGAAATTGACCTATCCGTTGGTTTGGACCACCAACCTGCTTTCCAACAGCCTACTTCGACTGTTAAAGATCAATCCGGAAACATCAACCCGTGACCGGCTGACCAAAGACGAATTGCGGACGCTCATGATGCAAAGCGGTCACCGGATTCCGGCGCGGCGCCACGGCATGCTGTTATCGATCCTTGACTTAGAACGGGTGCAGGTGGATGAGATCATGGTGCCTAGAAGCGAAATTATCGGTCTCGATCTCGCCGATGACATGAACGAATTGATTGATCAGTTGCGCTCCACGCAGCACACACGACTGCCCGTTTTCAACGAGGATATCGAGGCGCTCGTGGGTGTACTGCATGCGCGGACTGCGTTGAAGCTATTAGACGACTTGCCCCCGCAAACCGATGAGCATCTATTTAAGGAACGGCTCAAAGAGCTGTGTGAAGAGACGTATTTCGTACCTCTAAGTGCGCCTTTGCACACCCAGCTCTTCAACTTCCAAAAGGAGCGGGAACGCTTGGCCATGGTGGTGGATGAATACGGAGATATCCAAGGGCTGGTGACAATCGATGACATCTTGGAAGAGATCGTTGGTGAGTTCACCACTGACCACATTCAAGAAACCTCACCCGATGTGCACCCACAAGATGACGGCACCGTAATCATTGACGGTTCAGCGACTGTGCGCGACCTAAACCGTGCCCTCAAATGGGAACTATCCACCGATGGACCGCGCACCCTCAGCGGTTGGCTGATTGAGCAATTGGAATTCATCCCAGAAACCCCGTTGGGCCTGGCCCATGGACCCTACCGGTTTGAAGTCTTGGCCATCCAGGACAACCGCATTCGGTCCGTCAAAGCGTGGTCTGAAACGGATCCTGACCGTTCGGATACCGAATAGGCTGCCCCAACCCAAGCGTCCGAAAGTTAGCCAAAATAAGAGCCGTCAGCCCCCAAATGGTCTGGTCTCCGACTACCCAACGAGGCATCCACAGCCCCTCAATGTCACGATGCCGGCTTTGTTCAAACCCGTCCGGTGCATCTAAAATGCGGTGCAACGGGCAACGAAACACCTTTGCGATTTCCGGTTCATTGGGATACCCGGTGAGCGGCTCTTCACTCCAGAAAACATGGGGTGTCACCCGAAGCCCGTGCAAACTATAGATTTGATCCAAGCTTCCAAGGGCCGATGCTCTCGGTAACACAATCCCTGTCTCTTCAGTAAGTTCCCGGCGGGCCGCGTCGAGGCTGTCTGCATCGCTCGTGTCCACTTTGCCACCTGGCAAAGACACTTCACCGGCATGGCGTCTCAAATGCGGCGCTTTGACGCACAATGTGATCGCAGGTTGATCCACTCCCGAGATCACCAATGCCACGGCGGCATCGCCAGATCCTGCGGTCAGCTGCCACCGCGGGCGACTTGCACGCAGGCCATCGATCAGTCGCTGTTTCGTCACAGACATTTGGGTAGTATACGGTCAACCGGGAGGGACTCATGAACTTTTGCTCAAGCTGCGGTGAAAAAACGACTCGACGGGTACCCGATGGCGACAACCGGCCCCGCGATATTTGCGACCACTGCGACACCATTCATTACCAGAATCCAAAGATCATCGCCGGCTGTGTCGTTATCGACGACCAACATCGAATTCTCCTCTGTCGCCGTGCGATCGAGCCTCGCTACGGGCTGTGGACCTTGCCCGCAGGTTTTATGGAAAACGGTGAAACCGTGGCTCAGGCTGCACTCCGTGAAACTTGGGAAGAAGCCCGGGCTCGCCCAACGCTCGATCGATTGTATGTGGTGACATCCATCCCAAGCATCAGCCAGGTGTACATGCTCTATCTCGCACACCTCAATGACTCACCTTTTGATTCGGGACCGGAGAGTTTGGAAACCCGTTTATTTAGCCTCGATGAGATTCCTTGGGAGAATCTAGCGTTTCAAACGGTGAGAGACACATTGCACTGCCTTATTGAGGACCTGGAGTCAGGCAAATTCCGACTCCACTGCGAAGACCGAGACGATAGCCAAGAGGCAGCTCGCGTGTAATCACCCGGCGCCGGAATCGAAGAGTGCCGCCACGTCATAAGCAGGCGACTCATAGGGGTGACTATGAATCAGCGCCTGTTTGACAGTCGACCATCGAGATTCATCGACCAGCATCTCAACCCGCCACTCATTTACGTACTCCAAGGCACCGACCTGCCCCAGAGTGGGATTCGCGCCCGCACGGGGTCGAAATTGCCCTCGCCCTTCAATCTCCCAGGCACACTCTGAATACGCACCTTGAGACCCCGCGCCGGCCTCGAAAAGCGCTTTTTTCACCGATTCTTTATGCGAATCCGGTACAAAAACGACCAGTTTCAGCATCACACCCTCTCTGTGCAGCACAACAAATTGATCTATTTTGTCCATATTCCGGATCAAAAAGTCTAGACATCCAAAACAAATTCCATTTGCTCAGCAAACAAAGTCGTAATTTTCGCTAATTTACGTAGGAAACCCACCAAAAAGGCTTGACCCCCCTATAAAATCCATCCAATGTTCTAGACATAAATTGGACAAACAACTACGGATAGTTAAGGGGCGTAAATATGTTGGTACTGACTCGCAAAATTGGTGAAAAAGTGATGATCGGCAACGATGTCACCGTCACGATCTTGGGCTTGTTTGGGAATCATGTGCGTCTGGGCATCAATGCACCCAAATCGGTCGACATCCATCGCGAAGAGATCTACGTCAAGATCCAGGGCGAAAGCGGAGATTCTGACAACCCTCAGGTTGCAATCGGCCAGTAACACCCTAGAGTCTCCCTGGGAGCCGCTGTAGTCTCTGCGGCTCCTGTACCTGAAGGTGACTCATGAAATCTACGCAACTGAAAGCATTTGCCATTGGGGCCGCCATCTTCGCGATCGGCCTCGGTGGATTCTTCGGCCTCAGTAAGACCAAGCCAACCGCCACGGTTCAAGAAGTTGCCACGTCTGCATGGCGAGTCAGTGCTCAGACACTGTCGCTCGCTGAAGTCAGCCCCGTTTTCAACGGATTTGGCACGGTTGAAAATCCCGACACCCAAGTGATCAAAGCCCGACTGACCACCGATGTCGCGAGAGTGTGGGTGCGTGAAGGGGCGCGTGTCGACGCCGGGGCGCCTTTGTTGACCTTGGATGCGATCGATGCCGAGATCAAACTGTCCCAAGCCAAAGCTAATCTCGCCGATGCGCGCGCGAACTTGGTCAGCCTGAATGCCACCGAAGAAAAAGATCGCGAAGCGTTGGTGCTCGATCGCGAAGCCTTGACACTGAAAACCCAAAACCTCCAGCGCATCGAGGATTTGAGGCAGCGCCAACTGGCCAGCCAGCAGCAGCTCGATGAAGCCCGACAAGCACTCGTCACCCAAAAGCTGCAAGTCAATCGACGGGAACTGGCCTTGGCGACCGTCGACGCCAAACGGACCCAGTTAGAGACCGCCATCGAACGCTTTGCGGCCGAAGTCAGAAATGCCGAGCGTGACCTCGCATCAACCGACCTGACCGCCCCTGAGGACGGGCAAATTGTGGCCGTCCATGTGGTACAAGGCGACCGGGTCCAAGCCAATCAAAATCTAGTGACCTTTGCACCGAACGCCGGCCGTGAGGTGCGCATGCAAGTGCCAGAGACGACCGGTCGACAGTTGGCTGCCGCCTTGAGCCAAGGCACCCCCATCACTGCGAAGACTCCGTCCGGAGATGTATTGGCACTGACTCGGGTGGCTGGCAAAGTCAGTGAGCAAACCGGCTCCCTGGATGTGTTCTTTTCAAGTCAAACCCGTCTTCCACCGACCGGCTCGGTCTTAAGCCTGTCCATTGAGCTCGCACCCGAGACCTCGGTGGCGGTCTTACCGACCGATGCACTGTACGGAGGAGACAGTGTCTATCGCATCACCGAGGACAACCGACTCGAAGCGGTGCCCGTTGAACGACTCGGACGCCGTCCGGGTGCACTCAGCACTGAAATTCTCGTGCGCTCCCCCGAGCTCAATACGGGCGACCGCATTCTCATCTCGCGGCTTCCCGCCGCAGTGACAGGTTTGGCGGTTGAGGTGATCGAGTGATCTCATTCGTGCACATGTTCGCCAAGCACCGGTTGGCAGCCAATCTCTTGATGGCACTCATGATTATTGCCGGATTGGTTGGCGTCGACCGCCTGCGAACGCAATTTTTCCCAAGTTTTGAGCTGGACATCGTCACGGTCTCTGTCAGCTGGCCAGGCGCCACCGCCGAGGATGTTCAAGAAGGCCTGACGGTACCGATTGAGAACGCCATTAAAGAATTGGCCGTGATCGAATCCATCGACGCCACCAGCCAGTTCGCTTCGAGCAGTTTCCGTGTGGAATTGGTCGAGGGCACGAATCTGTCCCAAGCACTCGATGACATCAGCCAACGGATTAACCAGAACCTTACCTTACCCGAAGGCGCCGAAGACCCGGTGGTCAGCTCACTCACCCGCTACGAAGACATTTCGAATCTTTTGATCACTGGCCCGTTAACCCCCTTTGAACTGCAAAAGTTGGCACTGAAGGCCGAACAGGAGCTCTTGGCGGCAGGTGTTCGCAAAGTCGATTTTCGAGGCCTCCCTACCCGCGAAATGCAAATCGAAACGACCGCAGAAACGCTTGCCTC
>CAJXXD010000049.1 GCA_913062835.1 uncultured Gammaproteobacteria bacterium | reverse complement strand
TTGATCAAGTCCTTGCCAAGCTGCTGCCTGAATTTTCGCGTGCGCGCTTATCGCAGTGGGTCTCTGAGGGTTGGGTGCTTTTGGATTCTAAGCCCTGCAAGCCTAAATCCCGAGTCCTGGGAGGTGAATTAATTGAAGTATCCGCAGAGCTTGAGCCGGCCGTGAGCTGGTCTGCGGAGGCGATTGATTTGCAGGTGATCCACGAGGATGAGGATCTCATTGTGGTCGATAAGCCAGCCGGGCTTGTGGTTCATCCAGGGCACGGCAATCCGAACGGCACGCTAGTGAATGCGCTTCTCAGCCGCTATCCCGAGCTTGAATTGATCCCGCGTGCTGGGATTGTGCATCGATTGGATAAGGACACCAGTGGGATATTGGCAGTGGCGAGATCGCTCCGCGCCCATGGGAGCCTAGTCGAGCAACTAAAAGACCGCAGTATGAGTCGGCGGTATGTGGCCTTGGTGTATGGACAGCCGTTGTCGCAGGGGACTGTCGATGCACCCATGGATCGCCATCGCACGCTACGGACGAAAATGGCGGTGGTGAGCTCTGGCAAACCGGCGGTGACTCACTATCGGGTGCTCTCCCGGACTGCGCACTGCGCTTGGTTACAGGTCAAATTGGAAAGTGGGCGGACACACCAGATTCGAGTCCATATGACCCATATCGGCCATCCATTGGTAGGTGATCCTGTGTATCGACAGGGGCGACCCGGTCTGGGTCAGGCCTCACCTGAGGCTCAGGAGCTGATTAATGCGTTCCCTCGTCAGGCATTGCATGCCGAGGCGCTTGGGTTGATGCATCCGGCTACCGGCGATGCGTGCGAGTTCAAAGTGTCTTGGCCCGCTGATTTGTTGGCACTGAAAAATACACTTGAGATGGCCGATGTCTGATCCGTGGTTTTCGATCGATTTGGGCGAAAGGGTCCAAGCAATACAAACGCATCGAGGGGTGAGTAATGATCGTTACGGCGCTTTCAATCTTGGGCTGCATGTCGGAGATGAGGTTGCACGGGTGCAGGCAGCGAGAGAGCAGTTGGGTGATTATTTTGGTGCGACGCCGGTGTTCGCCGATCAGGTGCATGGGGTTCGTGTGGTTGAGGTGGGTTCATGCGACGATGTGCCGGGAGAGGCCGATGCGCTCGTAACCCGGGCGTTGAATGTGCCGCTTGGTGTGTTGACGGCGGATTGTTTACCCGTCTTGTTTGTCGGTCATGATGCCGTGGGTGCGGCCCATGCTGGCTGGCGTGGGTTGGTATCGGGCGTGCTTGAGGCGACGGTCAGTGCTCTACCAACCACCGGAGTGATTCGAGCATGGCTTGGCCCCTGTATTGGTCCAAACGCTTTTGAGGTAGGGCCTGAAGTGGTGAGTGCATTCCTTGAGTGGGATCCTGCAGCCAGCCGAGCCATGCGACCCTCGTCGCGTTCAGGCCATGCATATCTCGATCTGCCAAGACTGGCGGAAGCGCGGCTCAATGATCTGGGCGTGGTCTGTCAGACTGCTGGGGCCTGTACGGTCAATGAGCCCTCGAGGTGGTACTCGTACCGTCGTGAGGGTGTAACAGGGCGTATGGCCAGTTGTATTATGCGCACTGGATAACCTGTGGATAACTTGATTTTTTGCCGGTGTATCCCCACCTATCCAATAGGATGTATTAGGTAAGGATACGCGAATGAAAATGGATCGTTTGACACACCGTGTGTTGGAAGCCGTGCAAGATGCACAGAGCCTCGCACTCTCTTTAGACCACACCGAGATGACGCCTTGGCATCTGCTCAAAGCGATGCTAGGCCAAGCTCGCAGTTCGTTGCCTTCGCTGGTCTCTCAGGCGGGCGGTCATGTCGATCAATTGCGTGCAGAAGTCGACCGCGGGCTCGATGGGTTGGCGCGTGTGGCGCAGCATGATGGCGAAGTTCGTATCAGTCAGGACTTGGCACGCCAATTCAATTTGGCCGAAAAGCAGGCCATGGCGCAGAAAGACACCCATGTGTCTTCAGAGACGCTTCTTGGTGTGATGTCAAAGGACAAAGCCACGCGACAAGCCTTTCAGAAGGCAGGGGTATCGGACGACCGCTTAGCCGATGCAATTGACGCACTGCGAGGAGGTGAATCGGTGCAAGGTGAACATGCGGAAGATCAACGGGGCGCATTAGAGACCTATTGTTTGGATCTGACCGCACGCGCAGCAGAAGGTCGCCTTGATCCAGTGATTGGTCGTGATGAAGAGATTCGTAGGGCGATCCAGGTGTTGCAACGCCGAACCAAAAACAACCCAGTGCTGATCGGTGAGCCAGGCGTCGGTAAAACGGCTATCGTGGAGGGCCTTGCGCTCCGTATCGTCAATGGCGAAGTGCCCGAGGGCTTGAAAAATAAGCGGGTCTTGTCTTTAGACATGGGCAGTTTGATCGCAGGGGCTAAATTCAGAGGTGAGTTCGAAGAGCGATTGAAGGCAGTACTGAAAGAACTCGCTCAGCAGGAAGGTCAAATTATCCTGTTTATTGATGAAATCCACACCATGGTAGGCGCCGGCAAATCGGAAGGCGCCATGGATGCTGGCAATATGCTAAAGCCTGCATTGGCACGGGGTGAGTTGCATTGTGTGGGTGCAACCACCTTGGATGAATACCGTCAGTATTTGGAAAAAGATGCGGCTTTGGAACGTCGATTCCAAAAGGTGTTTGTCGGTGAGCCCAGTGAAACCGATACGATTGCGATCTTGCGTGGCTTGAAGCCGAAGTATGAGGTGCACCACGGCGTGGAAATCTCTGATTCGGCGATCATTGCATCCGCTCGGCTATCGGCTCGATACATCACCGATCGACAGTTGCCGGATAAGGCGATTGATTTGATGGATGAGGCGGCTAGCCGGATTCGATTGGAGATGGATTCCAAGCCTGAGGAGCTCGACCGCCTCGACCGGCGGTTGATTCAGTTAAAAATCGAACGGGAAGCGCTGAAAAAAGAAAAAGATGCAGCCAGCCAAGCACGACTCAAAGAACTCGAAGCCACGATCGATGAGGTGGCCTCCGAGGCGCGGGCTCTGGAAGAAATTTGGACCGCTGAAAAAGCCCAAAGTCAGGGTGTGCAGTCGATTAAGGAAGAACTCGATCGTGCGGAGATTGATCTCGAGCAGGCACGTCGAGCCGGGGATTTGGCGCGTATGAGTGAAATTCAATACGGTGTCATTCCCGATTTGACCAAGCGCATGGAACAGGCGCAGCAGGTCGATGAGTCAGATCAGGCCACCTTGGTCCGCTCACGCGTCACCGAAGAAGAGATCGCTGAAGTGGTCAGCCGTTGGACCGGTATTCCGGTGGCGAAGATGCTGGAAGGCGAAAAAGATAAGCTGTTGAAGATGGAGCAGGCTTTGCACGCACGGGTGGTTGGACAGGATGCCGCGGTTACCTCTGTGGCCAATGCTGTTCGCCGATCGCGTTCGGGGTTATCAGATCCCAATCGACCCAATGGGTCCTTCTTGTTCCTGGGGCCTACGGGCGTCGGTAAGACGGAGCTCTGTAAAACCCTGGCTGAATTTCTGTTCGACAGTGAAGAGGCCATGGTGCGCATCGATATGTCGGAATTCATGGAGAAGCATTCGGTGGCCCGATTGGTTGGGGCGCCACCGGGGTATGTCGGCTATGAGCAAGGGGGGTATCTAACCGAAGCGGTACGCCGTCGACCCTATGCAGTCATTTTGTTGGATGAGGTGGAAAAAGCGCATCCTGACGTGTTCAACATCTTATTGCAGGTATTGGATGATGGTCGTCTAACGGATGGCCAAGGCCGGACCGTGGACTTTTCCAATGCGGTGGTCGTGATGACCTCGAATCTTGGGTCTGATTTGATTCAGTCGATGGTGGGAGAATCTCATGAGGCCATTCGCGATGCTGTGATGGCGGTGGTTGGGCAACATTTCCGCCCAGAGTTTGTAAATCGAATTGACGACACGGTGGTGTTCCATGCCCTAGGCCGTGAGCATATCCGCGGGATCTTAGACGTGCAGTTGGCTCGCTTAACCGAGCGTCTGTCGGCTATGGATTTGCAGTTGGAGCTCTCTGAGTCTGCTGCTGAGCGTCTGTGTGATGCCGGTTATGACCCCGTATATGGTGCTCGCCCCTTAAAGCGGGCGATACAGCAGTTGGTCGAAAATCCTCTCGCTCAGGCCTTGTTGGAGGGTGTATTTCCGCCTGGCTCATCGATTCACGTAGAGGTGGATTCAGATGGCCAGATGGTATTCCACCCCTAAGGATCTTCCGCCTGTCAGTTGACAGGCGGGCAGGTGCTGTCACAATTCCCGGTTTACCTAACTGAGAAAGAGGGTCGGAAGTGGAATTGCTTTCTGGCGGCGAGATGATTATGCGTGCCCTGAAGGAAGAGGGAGTCAAAATGATTTTTGGCTACCCGGGCGGCGCAGTACTCCACATTTATGACGCGTTGTATCGGCAGGAGGCCGTAGAGCACATTTTAGTGCGCCATGAACAGGCCGCGGTCCACGCAGCCGATGGCTTTGCCCGTTCGACCGGTGAAGTGGGCGTCGTGCTGGTGACGTCAGGTCCAGGTGCCACCAATGCGGTGACAGGTATTGCGACGGCGTACATGGATTCCATTCCTCTGGTGGTGATTTCCGGTAACGTCCCAAGTCACCTGATCGGCTCAGATGCATTCCAGGAAACGGACATGATTGGCTGTTCGCGGCCGATCGTGAAGCACTCCTTTTTGGTTCGCTCGATTGAAGAAATTCCAGAAGTCATGAAAAAGGCGTTCCATATTGCACGCACCGGTCGTCCCGGTCCGGTGGTGGTGGATGTGCCCAAAGACATGACGGCACCGACTGAAAAGCGGCCATTTGCCTATCCTGAAACTGTCAAACTGCGTTCCTATTCGCCCGCTCAAAAAGGGCATGCGGGGCAAATTCGCAAAGCACTGGATCTGTTACTAGAAGCCAAGCGGCCGGTGATTTATGCCGGTGGCGGTGTCATCTTGGGCGACGCAGCGGACGAACTGACGGCGATTTCAAAGCAGTTGGGGTATCCAGTCACTAATACACTGATGGGTTTAGGTGCCTATCCGGGATCGGACCCTCAGTTTGTCGGCATGTTGGGAATGCACGGGTTTTATGAAGCCAACCAAGCCATGCATCAAGCGGACGTCATTTTCGCAGTGGGCGCTCGGTTTGATGACCGGGTCACCAACAACCCGAAAAAGTTCTGTCCAAACGCGCGCATCATCCACATCGACATTGACCCTGCCTCGATCCAAAAGACAGTACGTCATATCGAAGTGCCTTTGGTCGGACCGGTCAAATCTGTTTTAGCCGACATGCGCGAAATGTTGTCGCAATTGGACACCACCCCTGATCAAGATGCGTTGAAGCAATGGTGGGATACGATTCAGGGATGGCGTGATGCGCACGGTCTCTGGACCGGAGATCGATATGTTCGGGGCGAGAAGATCATGCCTCAGGACGTGATCAAAACACTGTACGAGGTAACTGGTGGCGAGGCCTTTGTTTGCTCTGACGTGGGTCAGCACCAGATGTTTGCGGCCCAATACTACAAATACGACCAGCCTCGCCGTTGGATCAACTCAGGGGGTCTTGGGACCATGGGCTTTGGGCTGCCGGCCGCAATGGGTGTGCAGTTGGCGCATCCAGACAGCCATGTGGCCGTGGTCACCGGTGAAGGTTCGATTCAAATGTGTATCGAAGAGTTATCGACTTGCACGCAGTACAACATGCCCGTGAAGATCATTAATTTGAACAATGCCGCACTTGGCATGGTGAAGCAGTGGCAGGACATGCAGTATGGCGGTCGGTATGCCGCGTCGACCTATCAGGATTCACTGCCTGATTTCGTGAAGCTCGCCGAGGCCTACGGTCATGTGGGTATGAAAGTGACCAAGCCGTCTGAACTAAAAGCCAAGATGGAAGAGTGCTTCGCGATGAAAGATCGTGTGGTGTTCATGGACATTGAAGTGGATCCCGATGAGCACGTGTATCCGATGCAAATTGCGACGGGTTCAATGAAGGATATGTTGTTGAGTAAGACGGAGCGCACTTAAGTGAGACACATCATTTCAGTTTTGATGGAAAACGAACCGGGTGCTTTGTCTCGTGTGGTCGGCCTGTTCTCGCAGCGCGGTTACAACATAGAATCATTGACCGTGGCACCGACTGAAGACCCGACGTTGTCGCGATTGACCGTGACCACATTGGGCCATGACACGGTCATTGAGCAAATCACCAAGCAGCTGAATAAGTTGATTGATGTGGTGAAGCTCGTGGATCTCACAGAAGGTCCACACATCGAGCGGGAGCTCATGCTGATTAAGATCAAAGCGACCGGGGCCCAGCGGGCCGAGGTCAAACGGACCAGCGATATTTTTCGTGGCCAGATTGTGGATGTCACACCATCCATGTTTACAGTGCAGTTAGCAGGTGCCAGCGACAAGCTGGATGCCTTTATTGAAGCCATCGGACCGGCGGCCATTCTAGAGGTGGTGCGAAGCGGAGTCAGTGGTATCTCGCGCGGTGAGCGCGTGTTGTCTGTTTAAGACGCCATCTACACAGAGGAAATAGTTCATGCAGGTGTATTACGACAAAGATT
>CAJXXD010000048.1 GCA_913062835.1 uncultured Gammaproteobacteria bacterium | reverse complement strand
GGTAACATGGCCAAGACAGGACCCGAGGCCTCAACGCCCAGCTCAGTACGCGCTGTGATATGAGATGGATTGAAGGCAATCGCTTGTGCCAGTGGGTGGCCAATAAACTCGGCCTTCAAACCGGTACCTTCATACAGTGCTGGTTCAAATGGGAACAAACACAATAACAAATCCAATTGCGAGGCGATCGTCGGAATCCGCTCCGACCGCCACGCCCACACCGATGGACTGACCACATGTACTGAGGGAATACCCAGAGCCTTCGCCCGAGCTGCCAAGGGCAAGGTGAAATCAGGTGCGTCGCAGCCGATCCAGATATCCGGGCGCGCTGCATCTAAATAATGCGCCATCTGTCGCTTGATCGCTAAGAGCTCCGGCAGCCGTGGAATGACTTCCATCACGCCCATCACCGATAACCGCTCCATCGGGAACAAAGGGTAGACGCCTGCCCGGACCATAGCTGGACCGGCAATCCCACTAAAGGTAGCTGGACGCTGTTCGCTAAGTTGTTGAAGAATGGGAGCTAGGATCTGATCGCCAGACACCTCCCCGGCGGCCACCACCCCCTGCATCAGCGCACAATGCCACGCTGGCTGGATTTCAGGGTATCTAAGAAGGTTTTTACCTCGGCGCAGTCAGCAAGGTTTTGGTCAATTTCCGCGATCGCCTGATCCAGGGTCAATCCACGACGGTAGACCGTTTTGTAGGCCTCCCTCAAGCGGTTGATGACATCGGAATTCACACCCCGACGCCGCATGCCTTCAACGTTCATACCGTGTGGCTCTGCGCGGTTACCAGAGCAAGTAACAAAAGCCGGAATGTCTTGCAACACCACCGTACCTGCAGCGGTCATCGCATAGGGGCCGATACGACAGAACTGGTGCACCAAGGTGCCTCCACCCAAAATCACCCCATTACCGACGTGGACGTGGCCGGCCACCGCAGTGTTGTTGGCCATGATCACGCCATCGCCAATGACACAGTCATGAGCGACGTGGACATAACACATCAAAAGATTGTTCGAACCAATCTGGGTGACCCCTCGATCTTGGACGGTGCCCCGATGCAGAGTCGCTCCCTCTCGGATCACGTTGTCGTCGCCGATCACCAGCCGCGTCGGCTCACCCCTGTACTTTTTGTCCTGACAGTCCTCACCGACCGATGCAAACTGAAAAATTTTATTGCGACAGCCGATCTCCGTTGGGCCTTTTACAATGGCATGCGGGCCAATCACTGTGCCGGCGCCGATGGTGACATCCGGACCAATAATCGCAAAGGCACCCACCTCGACGCTGGAGTCGAGCTCGGCTTTGGGGTCAACCAGGGCCTGTGGGTGAATCTGAGTCACACTGAGCGGTCCGCACACATAATGGTCGCCGTGCAGACGGTCTCTCCGTCCACACTGGCCCGACATCCGAATTTCCACACACCAGCGCGCACCTTCAGTACTTCGGCTTCAAGCACCAACTGATCGCCAGGAATGACTTGGCGTTTAAACCGAACATCGTCTGCGCCCACGAACAAATAAATTGACCCTTCGGCCGGCTTTTTGTCCATGGTTTTAAAGCCCAACACGCCGGCAGCCTGGGCTAGGGCTTCGATGATCAGAACCCCTGGGAAGATCGGGTGATCCGGAAAGTGGCCATTAAACACATCTTCATTGCCGGTGATGTTTTTGATCGCCTTAATGCGGTGATTGAGTTCGAGCTCTAGCACCCGATCCACTAACAAAAACGGATACCGATGCGGCAGGTATTCGCGGATTTCCTTGATATCCAGAAGCATATTTGTCCTTACACTATTTCAAACAGGCCTGTTCAAGGGCCTGCAAACGACGCGCGAGCGCATCCAATTGCCTAAAGCGGACGGCATTCCGTCGCCAGTCTGCTGCTTTCATCACACCCCCTGCGCCGCCTAGGTAGGCGCCTGGGATTTTAATGGATTGTGTCACTAGGGCGTTTGCGCCGATGTGCACTTTATCACAGACCGATAAATGGCCCGTGAATCCTGTCATCCCGCCTACGGTCACATCGGCGCCAATCACGGTTCCACCGGCAAGGGCAACACAACCGGCCATAGCCGTCCGATCACCGATCACACACCCATGCGCGACATGTACTTGGTTGTCTAATTTCACGCCGTGACCAATGACCGTGTCATCCAATGCACCTCGATCGAGTGTGCACCCGGAACCGATTTCCACGTCGTCACCAATGACCAATCGCCCCAGTTGGCGAATTTTGATCCAGCCGTTTCCACCTTTGGCGAAACCGAATCCATCCGACCCCAACACCGTGTTGGCAGCGATCAGACAGTGCGCTCCGATCTGAGTGCCAGGGTAAATCGTCGTGTTGGGCCCAATCACTGTCCCCTCCCCGATCACACAGCCCTCGCCGATGACCGTGTTCGCTGCCACCGATACCTGCCCAGCCAACTGCGCATCGGAAGCAATGCACGCCCGTGGATCAATGCCGGCATCAAATGGCAATCCGGGGTCAAATAATGCAGACAATTCCGCATAGGTTCGATACGGATCGTCCGACACCAAGCCATGGGTGATCTCGGAGGCCAGTGCACTCGGGACCACCACCGCACCCGCTCTCGACGTTTTAAGCGCCTCTGCCCGCGCCTCACTGACCACAAAAGAGATGCAGTTCACATCCGCTGTCGCAATCGAGGCCAATCTAGAGACCGTCACTGACCCGTCGCCGATCAGCTCGGTGGCCGTTAACCGGGCGAGCTCGACGAGCGAGTAAGACATCAGAAACTCGAACCGATTGAGAACTGGAAGCCTTCGGTCTCATCCGTGCTTTCGGAATTCAGCGCGGCCGCGTAGGTGAAGGACAACGGACCAATCGGGGTCATCCAAGCCAAAGCCAAGCCGGCTGAATAGCGGAGATCATCAACCTTGAGTTCATCTTGGTAGACCTGGCCCACATCGGAGAACAGAGATAATCGAGCTTGGTCGGTTTCTTTGATGCCAGGCATTGGGAACTGAAGCGCCGCAGATCCAGTCACTAAGACGTTACCACCGGTTTGTTCCAAACTGGTCGCGTCGATCGGTCCGAGACTGTTGTATTGATACCCACGCACACTTCGAATACCGCCCGCAAAGAAGTTCTTCAAAAACGGCAATCCGTTGGAATCACCGTAGCCATCGCCGTAGCCCAAGCGTGTTTTGAAGTTCAAACTGACTTCGTCAACACCGTCCATGGGGATATAGGTCTCACCCAAATAGGACGCCACGTAGTATTCCAAGTCTGAGCCGGGCACCGACACATCAAAACTCACCCGATGGCGCGTCCCATCGGTCGGCAAAAACGCCTTGTTCAGTGTGTCATAGCTGTAGGCCGCACCGACTTTAAGCTCGAGGAAGTCCGCCTCACGCACCGTGGCCCCATAACCTTCCTCGGTCAGGAAGTTATTCACGTTGGTCGGGAAATCCGAGTTACTGCGCACATCAGTTAACAGTGTGACGTTCTGAATCGCCACGTTGGTGCTTAATCGTGCCCGCTCACTGACGGGGTATCCAAACGATAAGCCCACACCAGTCTCATCGGTGTTGTAATCGGCAGTACCCTCTTCATCAAAATCGGTTTCACGGTAATACAGGTCGATGCCGCGACTTACTCCATCGATGGTGTAGTACGGATCAGTAAATGAGAAACGAGCTTCTTTTGTAGAGCTCGAGCTTTGCAACGAAAACGCGACCGAGTTACCTGAGCCCAGGAAGTTCTTCTGGCTGATACCCGCACCCAGCAAAACCCCTTCACCCTGACTGAATCCGACACTGGCCGAGAGCGAGCCAGACGCTTGCTCACGCACTTCATACACCACATCCATCTGATCGGGCTGATCGGACACGGGGCGGGTCGATACACGAACCAGGCTAAAGAAGCCCAAACGCTGCAGATTAATGCGGCCTTGTTCAATGTCTTTTGCCGAACTGACCGACGCTTCCAACTGCGGAATCTCACGGCGCAGCACCACGTCAGAGGTGTCTGTATTGCCCCGGAATTCGACCCGGCGGACGTATACCAAAGGTCCCGGCGTCACGACCAAAGTGACGTCCACGGTTTGGGTGGCCTCATCGATTTCTGGAACCGCGCGCACCTGAGCACGCGCATAGCCTGCATCGCCTAAGCGCTCGGACATGGTATTGACCGCTTCATTCACCAAGCGACGGCTGAAGACCTCACCGCTTTGCAGGGCTATCTCATCTACTGCATCGGACAGATCAATCGGCTGCTCACCGCCCACATTCACTTGACCCACTAGGTACTGACGGCCTTCGTTGATGGTGATTGTCAAAAAGACATCTTCCAAAGACTCTGATAACTCAACCTTGGGCTCAGATACCTCAACGTTGACATATCCTCGGTCTAGGTAATACGAGCGGATGGCCTCCACGTCGGCAGTCAGTTTCTCTGACTCGTAATTATCAGAGCCCGAGAACCAGGTGAACAAACCAGGCTCGGTCAAGGACATCTCATCGCGAAGGGTGTCGTCATCCACGGCCTCGTTGCCGACCAAAGTGATCCGCTTGATGGAGGCCACAGACCCCTCAAAAATCGAAATATTCAACCCGACACGGTTGCGATCCTGCTCGACAATTTCGGTTTGCACGGTGGCGTCATACCGGCCACGGCTGGTGTATTGCCGTTGAATCGCTTGCTCCAGCTGATCCAAGGTGGCACGACGCAATACATCGCCCTCCACGATGCCTGCGCGCCGAAGACTGTCCAGCAGGTCTTCGGTTTTAATCGCTTGGTTACCCTCGATCTCAATCCGAGACACTGCCGGCCGTTCGGTGACCGAAATCACCAACACGTTGCCGTCGGCCGTAACCTCGACCTGATCAAAGAACCCGGTATCAAACAGCGCGCGCGTCGCCGCACTGATGTCGGCATCGGTCACTCGATCGCCTGGCTCAATGGTCAAGGCGTCAAATACAGAACCCGAAGAGACCCGTTGCAGCCCATCGATTCGAATGTCCTCCGCTTGGAAGGGCGTCGCCGCATGAGCGGACAGAGACAAGGCAAGCGCCAGAGCGCTCAAAGGCAGCGGACATCGCATGGCAATTTATTCCCAGTTCCGTGCGACTTACAGCCGCATCAAATCATTGTAAAACGCAAAAAACATTAGCCCCATTAGAAGCGCCATGCCAATGCGGACACCCTGCATTTGCACTTCTTCTGGCACAGGCTTACCCCGCAACCATTCCCAAGTGAAGAACACCAAGTGTCCGCCGTCTAGGACTGGGATGGGCAACAAATTCAATATACCTAGGCTTACGCTCAGGTAGGCAATGAAACTGAGATAGGCATACCACCCAGAACTCGCCGAATCCCCAGCCACTCTAGCAATGGTCAGAGGGCCGCTCAAGTTCTCAGGCGACAGAACGCCTGTGATCATTTTTCCGATCGATTCCACCGTCAACCAGCTCATCTCAACCGTACGCTCCACTCCGACCCACAAGGCCGTGAATGGGTCTTCTTGCACCGTACGAACGAGCTCAGGCGGCAAGGCTTCCATCACCGGCGCCACACCTAAAAACCCGAAGGGACCCTGAGGACTGTCGCGACGATCCGGAACGACGGTGAGCTCAACTGTCTGTCCATTCCGCTCAATCACCAGTGTCACCGGCCGATCGAACGCCGCCTTGATGCGATTGACAAAATCGGTCCAATCCAACACCGGCTCGCCGTCCATCGACCGCACTCGGTCGCCTGCAAGAAGGCCCGCTCGCTCTGCCGCTCCTCCTTCGACAATGCGATCAAAGACCGGCTCGACTGGCGGCGACCAAGGCCGGATACCATAGGCCACCATGGGACTCTCATCGACCAGCAAGTCACTGGGGACAGGGACCTGAATAGACTGGATGACATTGGAATCGAGCGGACGCACCCGAAGTTCGACCGAAGGCGTCTCACCGATGACGTCCACCATGGCGATATTAATCCGTTCCCACGACTCCACGTCGCGTCCATTAAACGTCACCAATTCAGCGGGCATACGCGCCTGGCCTGTGGACCCCTCGGGCACACTGCCAATCACTGGGACCGCAGTCTGCACTCCGATCATGCTGATCAACGCATAAGTTAAGGCGGCGAATAGTAAATTAATCCCTGGGCCAGCAGCGACAATCGCAAAGCGTTGTCCCACCGGTTTCTGATCAAAGGCGACGGCCCGCTCGGCCTCGGTCAAATCGACCTCCCGGCCATCCAGCATTTTTACATAGCCGCCGAGGGGAATCGCCGCCACACAGAATTCGGTGCCGTGACGGTCGACCCAGGTGTACAGAGGCTTACCAAACCCCACAGAAAACCGAAGGACTTTGACGCCGCACCGGCGGGCCACCCAATAGTGTCCGAACTCGTGAACTGTAACTAATAATCCAAGGGCCACTATGGTGGCGAGTATCGTGGTAATCATTCAGACTCCCGCATCCAGTCCCATGCCTTCTGTCGACACATCCTATCAACCGCCAGCACATCTTCCAAAGAGGATATAGGCTGTTGAGGAATCCGATTCAAGCATTCGGTGACGAGCGATGTAATCTCACCAAACGAAATACGCTCCTCTAGAAACGCAGAGACGGCCACTTCGTTGGCCGCATTGAGTACGATCGGGCGGTCATCGCCTCGTGTACTGGCTTCGCGGGCCAAACTCATCGCCGGGAACCGGTCGTGATCAACGGGCTCAAACTCAAGGCGCCCAAGCTCAGTC
>CAJXXD010000047.1 GCA_913062835.1 uncultured Gammaproteobacteria bacterium | reverse complement strand
AGAAACCCGTGACACTGAATTATCCGATGACTTGGTGCACTTGCATCTGCAAGAGGCTCAAGCGTATGCGCAAGACGATCACCGGGACGTCTTAATCGATACACCCAAGATTAAGATTCGCCCACGTGGCAAAAATCAGAAAGGGTATATCGATGCGATTCTCTCGCACGATGTGAACTTCGGTATCGGCCCAGCCGGCACTGGAAAAACATGGCTCGCCGTGGCTTGCGCGGTCGACGCACTGCGTCGTGACAAGGTGGAGCGCATTGTACTGGTGCGCCCGGCGGTGGAGGCCGGTGAGCGTCTCGGGTTCTTGCCCGGTGATCTAGCACAAAAAATCGACCCCTACCTGAGGCCTTTGTACGACGCCCTTTATGAAATGCTCGGGTACGACAAAGTCAGCAAGCTCTTGGAGCGGCAAGTGATCGAAATTGCGCCCTTGGCCTACATGCGTGGACGAACGCTCAACCACAGTTTCATCATCCTTGATGAGTCGCAAAATACAACGCGCGAACAGATGAAGATGTTTTTGACGCGACTAGGCTTTGGGTCCACCGCGGTGATCACTGGCGACCCAAGCCAAATCGATTTGCCTCGGAAAAGTGATTCGGGACTGACCCATGCGGTGACGGTTTTGAAGTCGGTCAAAGGCATCTCCATGACGCGGTTTGATTACAAAGATGTGGTACGTCACCCGCTTGTAGGCCGCATCGTAGATGCCTACGAAAAGGCACAAGATGACCATTGAGGTTGAGGATGCGACGGGGCTTTGTTCGCTCACCGAGGACGCATTTATTCAATGGGCTAGAGCGGCTCTCTCAAGCCAAGACATCACAGAGCCTGTTGAACTGGCCATCCGGATCGTGGATGACTCTGAAGGACGACTCCTAAATCACACCTATCGCGGGAAAGACTACGCTACCAATGTGCTGTCATTTCCGGCGGACATCGATTGGCCTGAAGGCCCTAGGGTCCTCGGTGACTTGGCGCTCTGTTGGCAGGTGATCGCGCGCGAAGCCGAAGCGCAAAATAAAACCCTAGAGCAACACACAGCGCACCTTGTGGTGCACGGAGTGCTTCATCTGCTGGGCTATGATCATTTAGACGATGCGGAAGCCGAAACCATGGAACAAGAAGAGATCGGCATTCTTTCCAAACTGGGCTATCCTAATCCCTACCTTAGCCAGGACGAAAACAATTCATGAACGACGGACGAAGTCCCGAGAACCAGGATTCACGATCCTGGTTCGATCGTTTAGCCGGTGTCATCTCAGGTGAGGCTGGCAACAAAAGTGAGTTGATAGACGAGTTGCGGGATGCGAAACACCGCGGTCTATTCAATCAAGAAACCCTCGCCATTTTAGAAGGCGCACTGTCGGTGTCTGACATGCAGGTGCGCGAAGTCATGATTCCCCGGCAGCAAATGGTGGCAATTCGTGCCGGTGAGCGGCCTGATGAATTCCTGCCACGGGTTATTGAATCAGCCCACTCGCGATTTCCTGTCTTGGGTGACCAACCCAATGAAGTGCTCGGCATCTTGCTGGCCAAAGACTTACTGCCCTTCCTGATCAGCCAAGATCTTGAACGATTCGAAATCAAAGAAGTCGCCCGTCCAGTACGCCGTGTACCCGAGAGTAAACGTCTTGATCAACTGCTGAAGGAGTTTCGTGATAATCGAGCTCACATGGCCGTTGTCATTGACGAGTACGGTGAAGTGGCTGGGCTCGTGACCATCGAAGATGTCTTGGAACAAATCGTCGGCGAAATTGAAGACGAGCACGACCATGACGAGGACTTAAGCATCCGTCATCAGTCCAACGGATCGAGCCTAGTCAAAGCCATCACTGAAATCGAGGATTTTAACGCCGAGTTCAATACCCAGTTTTCAGACACCGAGTTCGACACCATCGGTGGGCTGGTGACTCATGCATTTGGGCACCTACCCTCACGCGGTGAAAAAACAACCCTCGGCGGCCTCGACTTTGTTGTGCTAAACGCAGACAACCGTCGCATCCGATTACTCGAAGTCCGTCGGCATGGGTCCTCGGATCAATAGAACCCTCCTTGCCCTCGCCTCAGGGGGGCTTGGGACTCTCGCGTTTGCACCATTCTCATGGTGGTGGCTAGGTATCATAAGCCTCGCCTTATGGATGGTGCTCACACGGCATTGGCCCAGCTTCTGGACCGGTTTTTGGTACGGATTTGGTTTATTCGCAAGCGGCGTGTCCTGGGTCTCGGTCAGCATGATCGATCATGGCGGCGCGTCTCTAGGCCTGGCCTGGCTCATGACGGGCGCATTCGCGGCTGGCCTTGCGATATTCCCGGGACTGGCTTCGATGGCCTATGGGGCCTGGAACCGTCGTTGGCCTACGCCCTTCCGCCAGGTTATGTTGCTCATGGCATGCTGGGTTACCCTGGAGGCACTGCGCAGTTGGGCATTGACCGGATTCCCATGGCTGATCTTTGGCTATGCCGCGCTGGATTCCCCCTTTGAGGGCTATTTATCCTGGGTCGGGAGTTTCGGGGTCTCGGCTCTGATGGCGACCGTGGCAGGCACCTGCCTGGCAGCCCTGCTGGCTAGATCAGTCAAGCCTCTATGGGTCGCCATCCCCATTCTAGTCGGCGGCCCACTACTTGATCGCGCGCATCAGATACCCTCCCCTGAAACTGAAGTCTCCGTGGCGCTCTGGCAACCTGTGATCCAACAATCCGAAAAATGGCGCCTCGAGGCACGCGACGGGATCGTTGCCAACCATGTTCGGGAAGGACTGCCGCTGTCTGTTTCGCTCATTGTCTGGCCAGAAACGGCGCTGCCTATGACCGATCAAGCGGCACTGCGCATGCTGCCTGATTTAGATACTTTACTGAAACGGGATGGACAAACCCTAATTACCGGCGTGTTGGGTCAAGACGATGGACGCTATACCAATCGCTTACTCACCCTGGGCGTGGGCCAGGGGCTGTATGACAAAACACGGCTGGTACCCTTTGGTGAGTACGTCCCTTTAGAACAATGGCTCAGAGGACTCATCGCCTTTTTCGATTTACCCATGTCCTCCATCGTACCGGGTAGCCGACAGGATCATCTCGTCCACGAGTCCTTAGTGATGGCGCCTTTGATTTGTTATGAGATCGCCTATACCGGACTCGCTCGCTCTTTATCCAAGGACGCCAATGCCATCCTCACCGTCTCTAATGACACTTGGTTTGGTGACAGCATTGGGCCCGATCAACACCTGGAAATTGCTCGTATCCGAGCGCGTGAGTTGGCCAAACCCGTGATTCGCGCCACCAATGACGGTTGGACTGCCTTGATCGATGCCAGAGGGACAGTCACTCAACAACTACCTCGGTTTAGCCCAGGCTTGTTACAAGGGACAGTCGCACCGGTATCCATCACCACACCCTACGCGCACGCGGGCGAGGTGCCATTGATTCTGTGGTTGGTGATCCTCTTGACCCTGACCCGAAAGAATCAAGCATCCGATGTAGCCTGAGTTTTTTACGAGCAACCCTTACCGAGACTGGTCTGACCCGGTATCCTTTAAATCTTTACGCCAAGGATTCCGAACTCTCTATGGAGCGCGATTACCAACCGTTGGTCATTGAGCCTGCCGTGCAAAGCCAATGGGCTGAGCAAGAAGCCTTCAAGACCGTTGAAGACCCAACCAAACCGAAATTTTATTGCCTGTGCATGTTTCCGTATCCGTCTGGAAAACTGCATATGGGTCATGTGCGCAACTACACCATTGGGGATGTCATCAGTCGTTTCATGACCATGCAGGGCTACAACGTTTTGCAACCCATGGGCTGGGATGCCTTTGGCATGCCGGCGGAAAATGCGGCCATCAAAAATCAACTGCCCCCCGCGGCCTGGACCTACGACAACATCGATCACATGAGAGGCCAGCTCAAGCGACTGGGCTTTGCCTACGATTGGTCACGCGAACTGGCCACCTGTACGCCTGAGTATTATCGCTGGGAACAGTGGCTATTTACTCGCATGGTGGACAAAGGCCTGGCTTATCGTAAAAAAGCACGTGTGAACTGGGATCCAGTCGATCAGACAGTACTCGCCAACGAGCAGGTGATTGATGGCCGCGGTTGGCGCTCGGGCGCCTTGGTGGAACAGCGCGAAATCGAGCAATGGTTTATCCGAATCACCGACTACGCTGAAGATCTGCTGGCGGACCTGGAATCTGTGGACTGGCCTGAACAGGTCAAGACCATGCAAAAGAACTGGATCGGTAAAAGCCAGGGGGTCGAGTTTAGCTTTGAGCGGGTCGGCTGCTCGGAACGGCTAGAGGTTTACACCACAAGGCCCGACACCATTATGGGCATTACCTATGTCGCAGTGGCAGCCCAACATCCGATTGCCAAGCAAGCGGCAGAACGCTCGCCGGAGGTAGCGGCCTTCATCGAAGAATGCGGCAACATGTCGGTGGCGGAAGCTGATTTGGCCCAGGCACCTAAGCGCGGTATGGCGACCGGTGAGTACGTGATTCATCCGTTTACCGGTGAGCGGCTACCGATTTGGATCGCCAACTTCGTCTTAATGGATTATGGCTCGGGCGCGGTGATGGCTGTGCCAGCACACGACCAAAGAGACTGGGAATTCGCGACCGCGTATGACCTGCCGATCAAACCCGTTCTCGCACCCCAAGGCGAGGACGCGTCTTACAATCTAGCTGAGGCCGCCTGGTGTGAAAAAACCGGAATCACGATCAACTCAGGGGAGTTTGATGGACTGGATTTCGAGGCGGCGTTTGAACGCGTCGCCAAGGCGCTTGAGGCCAAGAATATAGGCCGGGTTACCACCAATTATCGTCTACGCGATTGGGGTGTCGGTCGACAGCGTTATTGGGGCTGCCCTATCCCAGTCATTCACACAGATGAAGGCATGAAGACCGTTCGCGACGAAGACCTGCCCGTCATCTTGCCTGAGGACGTGGTCGTCGATGGGTCAGGCAGCCCACTTGGCAAGCGCACTGATTTCATCGAAACGGTAGACCCCGAAACAGGCCGGCCTGCTCGTCGGGAAACAGACACCTTCGACACCTTTATGGAGTCGAGTTGGTATTACGCCCGTTTCGCCAGTGCCTTCTCGAACGATGCCATGCTCGATCAACACGCAAATCACTGGCTCCCAGTCGATCTGTATATTGGCGGTATTGAGCATGCCATCTTGCACCTGCTATACGCCCGATTCTTCCACAAGGTATTGCGTGATTTAGGCCTGGTTGATTCTGACGAACCCTTCAAGAAGCTATTGACTCAAGGGATGGTGTTGAAAGACGGCTCTAAAATGTCGAAGTCTAAAGGCAACACGGTCGACCCCCAAGCCTTGATTGATCAATACGGAGCAGACACAGTCCGTTTGTTCATGATGTTCGCCGCACCGCCTGAACTGTCCTTGGAATGGTCAGATGACGGGGTCGCAGGCGCACACCGGTTCCTGAAACGGATCCATGCGGTGGTCAGTGATCACATCGATGCAGGCGTATCAACGAGCGATGCAGCGTTACAAATGGCTGCATTGAGTGACAGTGGCCGTGATCTGTACCGAAAGGTTCATGAAACCATTGCGAAAGTCACCGACGACATCGGCCGCCGCTACCACTTCAACACGGCCATTGCCGCCATCATGGAACTGACCAATCAGGTTCAAAAATTTGAGGCGAACACAGAGACAGATCACGCGGTCGCCAATGAAGCGATTCGAACCCTGGTGATTCTCCTCTCGCCTATCACACCGCACCTCTGCGAACACCTCTGGACAGCCCTCGGACAAACCCAAGCACTCCGTGATACACCTTGGCCAACTGTGAATGAAGCCGCCTTGGTGAGAGACACGCTGACTCTGGTGGTACAGGTCAATGGCAAATTACGGTCACGCATTGACGTTGCCGCCGATGCCACGCAGGATGCTATTTTGGATCTCGCCAGACAGGACCCTCAGGTGGCCAAGTTTTTAGATGGAATGACCGAGAAAAAAGCGATCGTCGTGCCTGGGAAGCTGGTGAACTTTGTGGTGGCGCCGGCATGATTTCGCGTCGCAGTTTTCTCACTTTGACAGTGGCCGCCGGCCTCACCGGATGCGGATTTCGGTTACGTGGCACGGGTCCGATTGTGGGCGAATTGCCGCCGCGGATTCGCTTGGTTACACCGGATCCCTTTGCACCGGTCGCGCGTGAGGTTCGTCGTCAATTTGAGGAACAGGGGGCTGAGCTCACCGACCGCGCCACCGACGCAGTCACTCTCACCTTGAGCCTTCCCGTGCAAAGCAAGCGAGTCCTTGGGCCCTTGCCTGACAACAAAGAACAGGTTGAATTAGCCCTTACGGTCACCTATCGACTGGAAGCGCCCGATCGCACTCTGTTAGTCCCCGATACCGAAGTCAGAGCCACACTGGTGTACGTCGACTCAGGAGCGGATACCTCAGCCGAAGCAAGTCGGGTGGCGCAGTTGCTTCGAGGGCTGGAGTCGGATCTTTCAGCACAAATCGTGCCGTCCATCCGAGTGCGTTATGCCCAAGCACTCGAGGCTACAGATACCGGGACGCCCTAACCGATGGCCATCAAAGCTCATGAATTTGATGGCCGTGCTTGGCAAGACTCCCTCTGGCCTGTCACCGCACTGATCGGAGACGAGGCGTTCTTTATCACACGTATCGGCGACCTCTGGCGACGCGCAGGGCGTGCCCAGGGATTTTCTGAACGGGTGGTCATTGATCAAACCGATACCGAT
>CAJXXD010000046.1 GCA_913062835.1 uncultured Gammaproteobacteria bacterium | reverse complement strand
GAGCGATCCGTTCGAACCAAGGTCAATAGCCCCTCGATCGCAGCCTCAACCTCATCGGCCATCATGCGATGAACCGCGAGGAAATACTGTGCTTCTGAATCGTTCGCGTCATCACTCAAGCGGGTTTCACAAGTGGCACGATCGGGTGCACCCTCCAACAACGCCCTAAACGTCCGGCTCGCCACGACGGCTTTCGCGCGGGGATCAAGTTTTTGTGCCTCAGGCAACCGCTCAACAATCGCCTCTGCGCTGTCTAAATCCCCCTTCTTCAGAAGGGCCTGTGCCATATCGAGATACACCTCATGGTTTTCAGGATCATCCGCAGTGATTAATTGATACAGCGCAATGGCCTCATCGTACTGACCGGCATCGACCAGGGCTTGAGCGCGCTCAATAGGACTCGCCTCAACCCGTTCGACATGCTTATCCAACATCGCCCGGATTTCGCCCTCAGGCAACGCGCCCATAAAATGATCCGCGGGCTGACCGTTTTTAAACAAAACGACGGTGGGTAATGAGCGAACCCCCATACCAGACACCAACATTTGCTCGGCATCGGCATCAATCTTGGCCAGGATAAACGCGCCCTGGTATTCCTCAGCCAACCGCTCAAGAATCGGGCCTAAGCTCTTACAAGGGCCGCACCAATCGGCATAAAAATCCACCAAGACCGGAGTTTCTTGGGATTTGCGTAAGACCTCGGTCTCAAAATTTTCGGAAGTGACTTGGATTGAGTAAGCGTCAGACATAACAACCTGTCAGTTTGATAAATTAGGCGAGGAGTATACCCTGACGCCGTCCCTGAAGGTGAGAGTCGACATGCAATTACAACAACGCCAACAAGAAATTATCGATGAGTTTCAATTCTTCGATTCCTGGATGGACAAGTATCAGTATCTCATCGACCTCGGTCGTGAACTGGAACCGATGGATGATGCCGCGAAAACCGAAGAGAACCTGGTGCGAGGTTGCCAATCGCAAGTGTGGATGGAAACTACGGGCACGGCCGATGCGGTGAGCATTCAAGCAAACTCAGATGCCGCCATCGTGTCTGGCCTCATTGCGTTAGTGGTTCGACTGTATTCCGGTGCCAGTGCGCAAGAGATCATCGACACCGAGCCTGAGTTCGTGCAAGCCATTGGGTTGGCTCAACATTTATCTCCGACGCGCGCCAACGGTTTGGCCTCTATGCTCGCGCGCCTGAAGTCAGATGCAGCAAAAATTCTGGCCAAAAGCGCCCACTGACTTGATATAGGACTATATGAGTCCTATATAATGCTCACCCGGTAGGTTGAGGTGAGCTCATGATTCGGTTGTCCAAACTGACAGATTACGCATCCGTGCTGTTGGCTGTGATGGCCAGAGAGCCAGATTCTCTGTGGACGGCCACGCAATTGTCGGCTCACTCCAATGTACCCAAGCCCACCTGCACGAAGCTTTTGAAGCAGCTTGCAAAACATGGGCTATTAAATTCGATCCAAGGGGCGCGAGGTGGCTACGCACTCGCCCGCGATCCCCAGGAGATACCGGTGAAACAAATCATCGAAGCCATCGAAGGACCCATGGCAATAACCGAATGCGGCACGGATGAAGCACTTTGTCGGTTAACCGACCATTGCACTGTCATGGCGCGATGGCGAGAACTAGGGGATCAAGTCAACCAGATGCTGACACATGTCACGCTGCGCGACCTGATCAGTCCACACGGGCTCTATGCGCGACCTGAACGACGCATTGAGACACTGGAGGTGCACTGATGAGCAACGAAGACATCGACCAGTTGGTCGATCAGGAATACAAATACGGATTCGTCACGGATATCGAATCGGACACACTGCCTCCTGGCTTGAATGAAGACGTGATCCGGGAAATTTCAACCCGCAAAAATGAACCTGAGTGGCTTCTCGAGTGGCGGCTGGCTGCCTATGAAAAGTGGCTGGCACTCACCCCACCTGAGTGGCCGCACTTAGAGTACCCACCGATCGATTTTCAGGCGATCAGTTATTTCTCGGCACCGAAAAAGCAGGGCGACGGCCCTAAGAGCTTAGATGAAGTCGATCCTGCACTGCTCGAAACCTACAATAAGCTCGGTATCCCACTGGAAGAACAAAAGCTGCTCGCCGGTGTCGCAGTCGATGCGGTCTTTGACTCCGTGAGTGTGGTCACCACCTTTAAAGAAAAGTTGCACGAGGCCGGCGTGGTCTTTTGTCCATTGTCTGAAGCGGTGCATTCGCATCCCGAATTGGTTAAGCAATACTTGGGAACCGTGGTCCCTCCGGCCGACAATTACTATGCCTGTTTGAATTCCGCAGTCTTCTCGGACGGATCATTCGTGTACATCCCCAAGGGCGTGCGCTGTCCGATGGAATTGTCGACGTACTTCCGAATCAATCAGCAGAATACCGGCCAGTTTGAGCGGACTTTGATCATTGCCGATGAAGGCGCCTATGTGTCCTATCTTGAAGGGTGTACCGCGCCGCAACGTGACGAGAATCAATTGCATGCAGCCGTGGTGGAATTGGTGACCATGGACGATGCAGAAATCAAATATTCGACGGTGCAAAACTGGTTCGCCGGAGACGACGAAGGCAAGGGCGGCATTTATAACTTCGTCACGAAGCGCGGCGAATGCCGAGGCGATCGCTCGAAGATCAGCTGGACCCAGCTCGAAACCGGCTCGGCTATTACGTGGAAATACCCATCTTGCGTCTTAAAAGGCGCCGATTCAGTCGGCGAATTTTACTCAGTGGCCGTCGCTGGAAAGAAACAGCAAGCCGATACTGGAACCAAGATGATTCATATCGGACCGCGGACGCGTTCGACCATTATTTCCAAAGGCATCTCAACGGCGCGCGGACAGAACGCCTATCGTGGGTTGGTCAAAGTCCTGCCGGGCGCGACCGATGCCCGTAACTTTACCCAGTGTGACTCGCTGTTGATCGGTGACCAATGCGGCGCGCACACCTTCCCCTATGTCGAGGCGCAAGAGCCCTCGGCGCAACTTGAACACGAAGCCACCACCTCGAAGGTCAGCGATGACCAGTTGTTCTATCTGAGAACTCGAGGCATGAGTGAGGAGGATGCACTCAATATGGTGGTCAATGGCTTCTGTAAAGAAGTCTTCCAAAAGCTGCCCATGGAGTTCGCGGTCGAAGCCGAAGCGCTCTTGGGCATCACACTTGAAGGAGCCGTCGGCTGATGTTAACCATTAAAAATCTACACGCGTCCATTAACGGCACGCCCATCCTCAAAGGCATCAATTTAGAGATCAACCCAGGCGAAGTGCATGCCGTCATGGGCCCAAATGGAGCGGGCAAAAGTACGCTTTCGTCGATTCTCGCCGGCCGTGATGATTATGAGATCACCGACGGTGAAGTGATCTATCAAGGCCAAGACCTGCTCGAGCTAGAGCCTGAAGAGCGCGCCTGGGCTGGCATCTTTTTATCGTTCCAATACCCCGTTGAGATCCCTGGGGTGAAGAATATCTATTTGCTTAAAGCCGCAGTGAATACGATCCGCGAACACCGCGGACTGCCTGAACTTAAAGCGGGTGAATTTTTGAAACTGGTGCGTGACAAGCTAAAAGTCATGCAGATGGATGAAGCCTTCCTGCACAGAAATGTGAACGAAGGATTCTCAGGCGGTGAAAAAAAGCGCAACGAAATTCTGCAAATGCAGTTACTTGAGCCAACCTTAGCCCTACTCGATGAAACCGACTCCGGTCTTGATGTGGACGCGCTTCGCGTGGTGGGCGAGGGCATCAACCGGATGCGCGCACCCGAGCGCTCTGTGCTTTTGGTTACGCACTATCAGCGCCTGCTAGACATTGTGAAGCCCGATTTTGTGCACGTATTGGCCGACGGTCGCATCGTGCGGTCTGGTGATTTCTCATTGGCCCAGCGCCTTGAGAAAGAAGGATATGAAGGGATCGAAGCGGCATGAGCGGCTTTGACGCATTGCTCGCACACCACGCGAGCCCCGAAGCAACCCAAGCACGCGCATTGGGCCTGCCCACATCGCGCGTCGAATCTTGGAAGTATGTCCCAACACGTACGTTATCGCGCACTCAGTGGGTTCCTGCGACGCCGCGCTCAGGGTCTGGATTTACGCTGTCAGGCGGACACTTCAGTGGATTGCCTGATGCACTTCGGGCATCCGAGCCAACCCTGACCGAAGCTGAATCGGAACGACTGAGTCGACTTCTCAGCGCGCACGGATTTGCGGCCACACACGGTGCACTCGAGTCCGAACGACTGGTGGTGACGATACCCAAGGGCGCAGACCAGTCTCTGGCGCTGACCCGTCTAGCAAACCAAGCCAAAGAAGCCGGGTTTGCGACCTTGGTGATTCGCGTGTCACAAAATGCGCGGCTTTCGCTGACCGAGGTATACGATGAGGCGTCTGTGGACGAGTCCAATTTGGATTCCTTAATGATTCTGGTCGACATCGCCCGCGATGGGCAATTGGTGCACACGCGATGCCAGACAGCCAATGAACGCGCTCACACCTTTACCTGCATTGATGCGCATTTGGCCGAAAACGCACACTACCGGACACAAACGGTCGACTTCGGCGGAAAACTGGCCCGGACGGATATCTCCGTTACCTTGGCCGGTCGCGGTGCCTCGACGTCCTTGCATGGACTGGCCATGACACGCGGCAGTCAGTATCACGACACGCATCTGTCCGTGGATCATGCGGTCGGCGAAACACACAGCGCGATGGTGTTCAAAACGCTGGTCGATGAGCAGGGCGAAGCCACATTCAACGGGCGAGTGTTGATTCAGCAAGATGCACAGAAAAGCGCCACCGAGCAGTCGGTATCCAATCTTCTGTTATCAGACAAGGGCCGAATCAACCCGAAACCTGAGCTCGAGATTTATGCCGACGACGTGACCGCATCTCACGGTTGCACTGTGGGTAACTTAAATCAAACCGAGCTTTTTTATTTGAGAAGCCGTGGTCTCTCTGAAACCGATGCACGCGCGTTTCTTCAGTACGCCTTTGCCGAAGAGATTGTCGAGGCGATTGATGATGCGACGATTGCGGAGCGCGTCGAGTCACGGTTACTTGGGGTATTGCAACACGGGGAGCTGATCGCTGAGCTGAAGGAGTCGGTCGATGTTTGACATCGACCGCGTCCGCGCCGATTTTCCGATCTTAAATCGACAGGTGCATGGTCAGTCCCTAGTCTATTTTGATAACGCAGCGACCAGCCAAAAGCCCCAGTGTGTGATCGATGCGATCAGCCACTACTACGATCATTACAACTCCAATGTCCATCGTGGGGTTCACACCTTAAGCGGTGAGGCGACCGATGCGTATGAAGGGGCCCGGGTTCGGATCGGAAGCTGGTTCGGTATCACAGAACCTGAGCGCATCATTTTGCTGCGCGGGGCTACCGAAGCACTGAACTTGGTCGCCAACTGCCTGGCCAGTGAATTATCCGCCGGCGACGTGGTCTTGGTAGGCGAAACCGAACACCACGCCAACATTGTGCCTTGGCAACAACTGGCACAGCGAATTGGCATCCAAGTTCAACCCATTCCAGTCGATGACACGGGCCAACTGAGCCTTGAAGCCGCCCGCGCGCTCTGTGCGTCCCATCCGGTCAAAGTAATTGCCGTGGGACATGTCAGCAATGCCATCGGGGCCGTAAACGATGCCCAAGGCTTTATCGACCTGGCCAAATCTGTGGGTGCTTATTCGGTAATAGATGGCGCACAGGCCGCCCCCCATCTTCGCGTGGACTGCCATGCGTTGGATGCTGATTTTTATGCGCTCTCTGCACATAAGTGTTGCGGCCCGACCGGCATTGGCGTGCTATTTGGGCGCAGAGAATTACTCGAGGCCTTACCTCCATGGCAAGGCGGCGGTGACATGATTGACCGAGTCAGCTTTAGTGGCACGACCTATAACGCGCTCCCTTGGAAATTCGAAGCGGGCACACCGAACATTGCCGATACGATCGGCTTCGCCACCGCGCTCGATTACTTGGAATCGATTGATTTTGACGGTGCCATGGCCTGGGAAGATCAACTGCATCGCTCCTTGATCTCAGGCATGGAAGCACGCCCAGAGATCGAAGTGCTGGGTCATCCAGCCCATTGGGTTTCGGTCTGCTCGTTCAATGTCAAAGGCGCACACCCCACCGATGTGGGCACGTTGATGGATCAACTGGGCGTGGCTGTGCGGACCGGCCATCACTGCGCCATGCCGACCATGGAACATTTTGGGCTGCCCGGTACGGTGCGTGCCTCGCTTGCGTTTTACAACACGCCCGAAGAGATAGAGCGGTTTTTTCAGGCGCTCGATCGGGTGATCGGCATGCTGAGCACCTGATGCGTGAGTTCGCCACGTTGGAGCGGGGTGTCGAACTGACCGCACTCGAATCTGTGGTCGGACAGCAGGTACCTCAGGGCGTGCCTCTGACGATTGGCCAGGGCGATGTGGTGCAAGTCACCCAAGCTCTCGGCGACACCTTGACCGTGGATGTGGGCGGACGACTGGCACGGATTGAGACCGACGATCTAGCCAAACTGGGCGTCGCTCTGCCAAAGGCGGTGCCAGATTCCATCGAGACCTCTCTTGAAGCGCAAATTTGGGAAGTGCTCAAACAAAGCTACGACCCAGAAATTCCGGTCAACATCGTAGAGCTTGGCTTGATATACGATATGAGAATCTCGACACTGATCGATGGGCGGACCCACGTCTCGATCGACATGACACTGACCGCACCGGGCTGCGGTATGGGTCCAATCATGGCACACGACATTAAGACCAAGCTCGAGGCGCTCGACGGCGTCGATCAG
>CAJXXD010000045.1 GCA_913062835.1 uncultured Gammaproteobacteria bacterium | reverse complement strand
TCAGACAATCGCAAAACTGCTAAATAAATTTATACAGGTTGCTTGTGCCTGAAATCTTATCGACTTCCAGCTCAAGCACCCACACGCATTGCTTGATCAATTTTTTAAAAAACGCTTCAGAGGGCCTCTCTGAAGTGGACGCGCATTCTATCGAATCTCGCGTTGTTTGCAACCACTATTTGCAAAATTTTTGCTGGGTTACCGAAGTCTTTCGACCTCAAATTTGGTGGGCGCATTCTAATGAGACATTCTCATTTTGCAACCCTTTTTTCTCCTGGATCTGACACCTCACCAAAGTGAGCCCCTGATCCGAGGAGCGCGAATAGTACAGTGTTCTATTCGCTTCGCAAGTCTTTTTCGAAATCTTTTTTCGACCGCCTCCTGCGAGCGGCTCACCCGAGAGCGAGGCGCGCAGTATAGAGGGCGCACCTCCACTGTCAACGAAATTTAATCAAACAGTCATCAACTTGTCACAGTCACCCGAACGAAGCGTTTCTTACCGCATTGATACACATGGGTTTCTCCGACAACCGGACGCCAGCCGCCGTCCTGAATTAATGCGCCATCCAAGCGAACTGCGCCCTGCGTGATGAAGTTTTTCGCCTCAGACGAGCTCTTTACGAGGCCTGCCTCACGCAACAACACATACAACGGCAAGCTGCCCTCTGCATCACCGGGCAATGTGAGCTCAGGCATCTCATCTGGAATGTCGCCCGCCCTAAACTTGTTGCCTGCACTCTTGGCGGCACGTTCGGCTGCGTCGGCATCGTGGAATCGGGTGATTAATTCGCGAGCCAATTCGGCTTTGGCCGCATTTGGGCTGACTGCACCTGACGCGACATCGCCTTTTAAAGTCGCTAACTCTGCATTGCTCTTAAAGCTCAATAACTCATAGTAACGCCACATAAGATCATCGGAGATTCCCATCAGCTTCCCGTACATATCGCCAGGAGCCTCATTCAGGCCGATGTAATTGCCGAGCGACTTCGACATTTTTTTCTCGCCATCAAGCCCTTCAAGAATCGGCATCATCACAATCACCTGAGGATCTTGTCCGGCATCTCGCTGCAATTCTCGACCCATCAATAAATTAAAACGCTGATCGGTTCCGCCAAGCTCAACATCAGCCTCCAGTGCCACAGAGTCATACCCTTGCATCAAGGGATACAAAAACTCGTGGATCGAAATCGGCTGTTCAGCTTTAAAGCGCTTACTAAAGTCGTCTCGCTCGAGCATACGCGCGACCGTTAACTTGGCAGCCAAACGGATGAACTCTTGCGGCGACAAGGTATTCATCCAACGGCTGTTGTACTCCACACGCGTCTTTTCGCGGTCCAGAATCTTAAAAACCTGAGCGGCATAGGTCTCTGCATTCTCTTTTAACTGCAATTCCGTCAATGGCTGGCGCGTCTGATTTTTACCGGTGGGATCTCCGATCAGCCCAGTGAAATCACCAATGAGAAAAATCACCTCATGCCCGAGCTTCTGAAATTGCCGCAGCTTATTAATGAGTACGGTATGACCCAGGTGCAGATCAGGAGCCGTTGGATCGAAGCCCGCTTTGATACGCAGGGGTCGTCCGGATTTTAGTTTCTCGCGCAATCCTTCGAGGGGTAGGATCTCATCCGCACCACGGCCAATCAGTTCAATCGCGTCTTCGACCGCTTGGTCGGTCTGTGTTGTCATGTCGTTTCTCGTATCATCTCTCACTGCAAGGCGCGTATTGTACGCAAACCTCCATTGTTTTTTATATGCAAGCAAAAGCCCGGTTGGGTACACTTTAAACTCATGAATGAAATCCGGACCGCAATGCACGCGCTGATTAAACGCCTTGACCGACTTTGTCATCCGTTTCCAGGCACCCATGCGCTTGGCGTAGCGGCATCCGCTGTCGCCCTCATAATTGGGCTCGCGTGGCCCACTGAGGGACCCGCGACGGTCAATCAAAACGCTGCGACACACTCTGCACTTCCTTTAAACACACTGACTCCAGAGCCCAGGCAGCCCAAGCCAGCCGAGCCTGCATTCCGCGTGGTGCGCGAGACGGTGAAATCCGGCGATACGTTGAGCTCGTTGTTCCAACGGCAAGCACTGACGGCACAGGATTTGATCCGTGTCACCGCCAATGAAGGTAAGAAACGCCCGCTTTCATTATTAAAGGTGGGCCAATCGGTTGAGTTTCGCTACGCAGACGACGTTTTGGTCGAGCTCGCCGTGGTCCAAACGCCGTTTCACCATACAGTCGCGGCATCTGACGAATCTGGCCAATGGACGATCGAGGAACGCCACCGTGATCCCGAAGTGTATATCGAGCATGCCAGCGGTGTGATTGACAGCTCTCTGTTCCTTGCCGGCGCCAAAGCCGGGCTGCCTGATAACTTAATCATGGAAATGGCTAACATTTATGGGAACGTCATCGACTTTGTCTACGAGATCCGTCAAGGCGATCGCTTCATCGTGACCTTTGAAAAACGGTATCTCGATGGCGAGTTCATTGAATACGGAAATATTCTCGCGGCGGAATTTATCAACAACAAAGAGTCGTTCTTCGCAATCCGTTATACCGATTCCGAAGGTGATACCGGCTACTTTGACGGCCAAGGTGTTAGCTTAAGAAAGGCATTCTTACGCGCGCCTCTGAACTTCCGCCGAATCAGCTCGAACTTCAATCTCGCGCGGAAACATCCTGTACTCGGCATTACTCGAGCACATCGCGGAACAGACTATGCCGCTTCGACAGGAACTCCGGTCTACGCAGCGGGTGACGGCAAGGTGGTGTTCCGAGGCAAAAAAGGGTGGTACGGCAACTTAGTCACGATTCGGCACGGCAATGGCATCGAGACCCGCTATGCCCACCTCTCCAAATTTGGACGCTACGGTGTCGGCAGCCGAGTCAAGCAAGGACAAGTCATAGGATATGTTGGCGCCACAGGTTTGGTCACCGGACCCCACCTTCACTATGAGTTTTTGGTCAATGGCGTCCACCGAAATCCCCGCACCATTTTAGATAAGCTACCCAAGGCAAAGACACTGCCTGCCACCGAGATGGCACGCTTTGCACAAGTAGCCGAGCCGTTAATCGCCTCGATCGAAGCCCAGAAAAATAATGCTGAGCTGGCTCTCCAAACGACCGGCCGCTGAGCCCCCTCGCCTGGCCATCGGGCTGATGAGCGGCACCAGCGTAGATGCATTGGATGCGGCCTTGATCCGCGAAACAGACGGGCGGGCCGTGGAAGTATTGACGCTCGCTTCGAGTCCATTCCCGCCTGAATTGAAAACACGCTTAGACGGACTGATCTGCGGGGGCACCTCAACGGCTGAGGCGCTACTCAGGATTGAAACAGAGTTCACCGACTGTTTTGCCAAACTGTGCCAAACAGTGCTCGAACAGAGCTCAGAACCGGTCTCAGTGATTGGCTTTCATGGACAGACCCTGTGGCACGCCCCTGAGTCACAAGCCACTTGGCAATTGGGATTACCCGAACGCCTCGCACAAGCCACCCGCACGCCCGTGGTTGCGAGATTCAGACAGGGTGACATGGCTCGAGGTGGGCAGGGAGCCCCTTTAGCCCCCTTGTTCCATGCTGCGCAATTTGCCAGAGAAACTGAGACCGTCGCTGTATTGAACCTTGGCGGCATTGCCAATTTGACTATCCTAGAACCTGGTGCGCCCCCAATCGGTTGGGATCTGGGACCTGCCAACACCCTGTCCGATCTTTGGCACCAGGCCCATTTTAAGGCGCCTTTTGATGCCCTCGGCGCCAAGGCGCGGTCGGGTTCTATTCATGATACGTTACTTGAGAGCATGCTGGCCGATCCGTTTTTTCAGAAATCGCCCCCGAAGAGCACAGGGCGCGAATACTTCAATCTCGCCTGGCTCGATGCTCAACTGAAGGGCTTTGGTCCGATCTCGGCCGAAGACGTACAGGCCACTCTGAATCGGTTGACGGCACGTTTAGTGAAAAATGCCCTGCCCACTGAGGTTGATATTCTGGTTGCGTGCGGTGGCGGGGTTAGAAACGTTCATCTCATGGATTGCATCGATGACGAGGTAGACGCCTTACTCGTCACCAGTGATTTGTTTGAGATCGATCCCCAGGCAGTCGAATGCGCCTGCTTTGGTTGGCTGGCATTACAGAGATTGTCTGAGCGGTCGCTTGATACGCAATCAGTCACAGGCGCAAAGACGCCCGGATTGCTGGGTACGGTCTTTCGGCCTAGCCTAGACTAAAGCTGGCGCCGCAGCCGCAAGTACTGGACGCATTTGGGTTTTCAACAACAAATTGCGATCCGGTCAGTGACTCCGAGTAATCCACCGTAGATCCCACCAAATACTGATAGGACAAACCATCGACTACGACTGTGACCCCATCTTTTGTGACCTCAGTGTCATCTGGCTGCGCCTCTTCATCAAAACTGAACCCGTACTGAAACCCAGAACATCCACCACCAGTGACAAATACTCGCAAATGAAGATCTGGATTGCCTTCTCCCTCAACTAGCTCCCGTATCTTGGAGACAGCGCGATCGGTCAATGAAATGGGAGTCGGTACAAACAGTTCTGTCATATCACCTTCCTTTTATGGGCTGACTGGGTGCGCGGGTATTCCCATCATCTCAGGCAAGCCCAACATCAAATTCATATTCTGGATGGCCTGCCCGGCAGCACCCTTCACCAAGTTATCGATCACCGAAGAAATGATCAATTGCCCAGGTCTCTGCTGGTACAACCCTATCATGCACCGATTGGAGGCTCGAACCCAACGCGTTTCAGGGTGAGCCCCTGCCGGGATGACAGATACCAAGGGCTCATCTGCAAAACGAGCCTCATATAACGACCTGGCCTCGGCCAATGACAGAGAAGTGGAGGCATAGGCTGTGATCTCAATGCCCCGAATCATCGGGAGCAGATGCGGCACGAAAGTCACCGTCGCGGATGCCCCCGAAATTTGCGTCAATTGATGTGCGATTTCTGGGCCGTGCCGATGACCGTTTGCCGCGTACGCATGAAAGTTGTCTGAGGCTTCCGCAACAATCAAGTCAGTCCGAGCACTCCGGCCGGCGCCTGAGGCACCGCTCTTGCCATCAAGAATCAGCGTATTGAGGTCGAGCGCACCGGCTTCCACCAAGGGAAGCACAGCCAGCGTACTGGCTGTCGGATAACACCCGGGATTCCCAACCAACCGCGCCTGTGAAATCGCCGCCCGATGCACTTCAGGCAGGCCATACACAGCCTCTGCCAACAAATGGGGCGCCGCATGAGGACCGCCGTACGTTTGCTCCCACAACGCTTGATCTTTAAAGCGGAAGTCTGCGGCCAAATCGATGACCTTGGTATCGGCAGCCAGCAAGTCACCCGCTTCTGTCATGGCAATCTTATTCGGCGTGGCATACAGCACCAGATCACAGGCGGCTAATCGCTCGAGGTTAGGCGCTTCAAATGCCAAGGACGAATAGTGATCAAGCCAGGGGTACAGCTCTTTAACGGCACTGCCGTCTTCCGACCGCGACGTCAAACACACCACGTCTGCTTCAGGGTGTTGCGCCAGCATGCGCAATAACTCAACACCTGTGTAACCAGTACCCCCTACGATGCCAATTCGCTTCACATCAACCCCTGCATGAATCAATAATGCCTCATGATACGTGAAAACATTGACCGCGCGCATGACTGATACGCGCGCGCTTTCGAAACAACTGTCAGACACCGGGTCCGACTTAGCCGTTATCCTCACCATCGGCACCCTGATCGGATTGGTGATGGCTGTCGTCGCCTCGAGCTTTGTTTGGGGCATCCGTGTGCTCACCGAATGGAGGGAGACCGCGCTCTCGCTTCCTATTACAGTCGGTGACTGGACACTGGAGGTCACTCCGCTGATTGCCCTGTGGGTCACAGCCGGTCTCGTGATTTTCATCCGTCGGGGGTTTCAAGCCGAACGCTGGCACGGTCCCGCCGATGCGGTATTAGCCGCGCATCGCGCGAGCAACTCACTGGATGTCAAACAGGGCATCGGCTCCACCCTAGCCGCCTTTATTGGCGCAAGCGGTGGCGCCTCTGTGGGGCAATATGGGCCGCTAGTACATGCAGGCGCCACCGTGGGCGCGTGGATTGAACGACGCATCAGCAGCCGACTTCCGGCTCGCGTTTACCTAGCATGCGGAGTCGCTGCCGCCATATCCGCTGGGTTTGGTGCACCCTTAGCCGGCATCGTGTTTGCGCATGAAGCCATCCTCCGGCATTTCTCGATTCGTGCCTTGGCGCCAATCGCGATTGCATCCGTCGTAGCCAGCGCCCTCAATGCAGCACTCTTCCCCAGCATCAGCGGCTTCCAATTGCCAACCACAGCGCCCGATCTGACCACGCTGGTCCCGGTACTTATTTTGAGCGCCCCATTGATGGCAGCCGCCGCATTGTTATACATGGGCGCTTTGTTAAAGGTCGGCCGCTGGGCATCACAGAGCGGACTGTCGACCGATACCCTGATCCTAATCGCCGCCACCGGATGCGGCCTGGTGGGTCTCTGGCTGCCTGACATCCTGGGCGTCGGCATTGGCCCGATGAACGCCATGCTCAACGGCGAGTATGCACCTGGCATGCTGATCACCTTGCTGGGTGCCAAAATTGCAATGACCGCCCTGTGCATCGGATTTGGGCTCTTTGGTGGCACATTCTCGCCCGCTCTCTTTGTTGGCATTGCCACGGGCAGCATCATCGGTGTCTTGGCTGGAGCTCTTGGCTTAACGGATTTGTCAGTGGCTATAGCGGTGGCCGCGATGGCCGCCGTTGCCGCCGCACTAGTCGGTGCGCCCATGGCGGCTGTGCTGATTGCGCTGGAGCTCACACACTCTTATGTGTTGGG